>JALWRB010000091.1 GCA_027077875.1 Candidatus Heimdallarchaeota archaeon | reverse complement strand
AGGCCGCTTTTGACCGGGAAGGAGATCTGAGATCCATCCTCCTCGCTGACTACTTCAGGAAGGAGGTGCTGTCCTGCCTTGACTCGTGGAGAGACGTCGTGGTTGAGGGTATAAGGGCCGGTATTCCTCTGCCCGGGATGAGTTCTGCCCTGAATTTCTTTGACGGATATACCTCCGAGTTCCTGCCGGCGAATCTCCTGCAGGCACAACGTGACTACTTCGGTGCTCATACCTACCAGAGACTGGACGACCCGAGCGGCCGAAGCTACCACACAAAATGGAGCGAGGGAGAATAGGTAATCCGAAGCAGTTAAATATGCAGATTCTATGCACACATTAGTCTGAAGGAATTCCCATGGTCAAAGCGTATGTCTTCATCAATGCAAAAGCAGATACCTCACAAGCGGTAGCTGAACAATTCAAATCTATTGAGGGCGTCAGTAACGCCTACGTCGTCTTTGGCAATTACGACATAGTCGTGGAGATTCAGGCCGAGACTGCCAAGAAGCTACGGGAGTTGATTACTGAGTCCATTCGGAAGGTGGATGACATCGTGAGCACTACTACCATGGTAGCAGTCGACGGCTAATATTTCAACTGTGCGTAAGCTGCCCTATCCAAGACTGCAATAAATCTCTCAGGTGTGCAAAGCAACACCGGGAACCTGTTGGCATCCCATGAATTCAGAGCCTTGGCAAAAGTTCTCCCCTTTTCCTCCCCCGTGATCAAGAGGATACTCTCGGCCGCGTCCGACAGTACGGATGGTGTCATCGTCAGCCTGACCATGTCCTGAGATGGCACATAGTGCGATACTACCAACCTTCCCTCAATGCTCTCGATGTAGCTCTCAAAGTTGGGAATATCAGGAAAGATCGATGCAGAGTGCCCGTCTGCCCCCATGCCGAGGACGACCACGTCAAGCCTGTCCTTTCCGTACTTCTCGAACAGATCCTTGAGTAGCTGCTCGTACGAGAGGGCAGATTCTTTGGGATCACCCTCCACCCCCATCCTATGGACAGGCAACCCGAGGCTCTCCTCGATCATTCGTGCATTGCTCTTCTCGCTCTTGTACGGAACTACCCTCTCATCAACCAAGAGGACCTCTACCATGTCCCAGTCTATTGGTATCTTCGCCAACATTCGGTAGATCGGCCGTGGTGTAGATCCCCCAGAGAGTGCAATGATGCACGACCCAGTTGTGTCAATTGCAGTGTTGATCCTCTGTGCAATCAGCTGTGTGGACTTCTGGACAAAATCATCCTCTGTACTAGCAATGACAAATTCGGTGCTCATTACCCAAACAAGGCTCATGACCATTTATGTCTCTTCATTGATCCCCTCGTCATGTTGACCTAGTGAAATCTCTTTTATACCCAAAGAGGAATCGCATCATAGATATATTTTGAGCGAGACTTTACGCCAAGATCGAACATTTCGTGACGAAATTGCAGAAGCTACAATTCTCATAATCTTCGGTGCCTCGGGTGATCTGACCCGGAGGAAACTGATGCCCGCACTCTACCATCTCTCACGGGAAGACCTGCTACCCGACAAGTTCAGGATATTAGGGTTGGGTAGGCGGATCTCTTCCACTGACAAATACGTCCTTGAGATGAAGGCAAGGGTGGAGCAGTACTGCTCACATGCAATGGAGGAGAGATTCTGGAAGCCACTGAGCGAACGAATGGAGTCGATAGCTGGTGCAGACATCAACGAGGAATCAACCTTCACCCACCTGAAAGACCGCATCTGCGAGATAGAAGAGGAGTGGGGAAGGGGTGCGAACAAGGTCTTCTTCTTCGCAACTTCTCCCAGCCACTTCAAGACAATCGTCCGCCAGTTGACCAAGACGGGTCTCAACACTTCTTCTGATAGCAATTGCTGGACACGGGTGATCATTGAGAAACCGTTTGGTCTCAACCTCCGGGATGCTGACAATCTGAACAACCTGCTGATGGAGGGCTTCCGCGAGGACCAGGTGTACCGTATCGACCACTTCTTGGGAAAGGAGTCTGTGCAGAATATCCTCATCTTCAGGCTGTCCAATCTGATGTTTCAGCCCCTATGGAACAATAAGTACATCGACCACATCCAGATCACAACGTCTGAGACTATAGGTGTAGAGGGAAGGGTGGACTTCTTCGAGCAGACAGGTGCGGTGCTGGATATGCTTCAATCACATATCCTCCAGATCTTGGCCTTCGTCACAATGGAGCCCCCGACCTCGTTCTCACCTGAGGCGATCAGGGATGAGAAAGTCATCCTCTTCAGGTCAATCAAACGGTATGATGAATCAGAAATCGAAAAGTACGTAGTCCGTGGGCAGTACGGTCATGGCGTGGTGAAGTCCAAGCATGTCGTGGGCTACAGGGAGGAGGACAAGAGAACCGAGAATTCACTTGTCGAGACATACGCAGCCCTCAAGCTCCAGATTGACAACCCCAGATGGAGAGGTGTACCCATCTATCTAAGGACGGGGAAACGCATGCCCGAGAGGAGGTCATTCATCTACATCCAGCTCAAGAGACCCGACTCGCAGGATATCCCGATGATGTTGCAGAAGGGTCAGCAACCGATGAAGAACTCAATCACTATCGAGATCCAGCCCAAGGGTGGAGTCAAGCTTCAGCTGGGTTGGAGACCGTCTGGTCTCCTTGAGAGTGTGAAACAAGCCGACCTGTCGATCGAAGGTCAGATGAGGGCGAAGGAGCCCAAGGCTTATGAGCGTCTTCTCGTCGATGTCATCAGGGGTGACAGCACACTGTTCATCCGGCATGACGAGGTTCGAGAGATGTTCAAGGTGGTCGAGCCCTTCCTCAACCACTTCAAGAAGGAGGACGAGCTGATCCGTGCAGGGAAGCTTCCAGATCCCTTCCCTAACTACCACGCTGGTACGCAGGGTCCCAAGGCCGCGGATGAGTTCATAGCAAAGGACGGACGTTCGTGGGTATGGATCGAGCCCATCCCCAACTACTAATTCATCCGATGAAGTATGCAGTGAGATATAAACGGTATAACTCCTCTGTACCTATGGATTTCCCTGAAGGTCTTCGGGCCAATGAAAAGTGCATCTATCTGATACTGACAAAGTACGGGGCGCAGAGCACCGAGGAGATCCTGTCCCACGTGGATGAGTTTCCCGAGCTATGCTCTGGGTGCCGATCCGGTAGCTATCTGATCATAGCAGGACGGAAGCTCGAGCGGAAGGGGCACATAGTGAAGAAGGTGTCAAAAGGTGGATTCATATGGCAGTTGAAGAGATGACCCCTCATTTTCCCCAATCAGTTGAGGTCTCCCACGTATTCGGTGAGGGACAACTCATTCAAGCAGTGGCAATAGACTTCTCCAATGTTGTTGCAGTTTACATCTATCAAGGGGTACCAAGGACAGGAAGTCACGTGCTGGCGACCGAGGATGGGCAGTCGACGCTTACTCTCTTCGCGGGTAGGCACGAAGCCGAAGCCGACGCGTTGGGGAGAGTACTCTCGCGGAAATTGGGGAGGGGAGTCTCCCTCTCCGTCTATTTCGAGAGATATTTCCAACTACCAGTTGGAGGTTTCGAGCCCCTTATCGATAAGCTCGTAGATGGTTTTCGGAAATTGAAAGAATAATATGAGTTATTACCGTTAATATCGATAATAGTGATATATCTCATAGTGGCTGTTCTATTGTTTATGTCGGATCCAGAAGTGAGTTGGTAATATATTTGATTCTGTCTTTGGGGGTGGTGGTCTCCTGTAGTGGGGTGGTTTGATGTTCGAGATATCGTTAGTATCGATAATATTGATGATTATATATCGGTATTATCGATATATTTCTTTTCTCTATAGTCTCTTTTTGTTGATGGGTTCTGAATTATGGGTATATGCTTCTTGTATGACTATTTTGCTATATCGGTATTATCGATATGTGGCTGGGTGTAGCCTCTTTATTCGCGTTATTTCTAGAGCTAATATTGTTCATGTGGATTGTCAGTATCGATATTATCGATGTGATTCGTGGAATCTGGACTATAGCTCATATAGAGTGCGGTTGATCCATCAGGATAGTAGCCCTCCTCGGAACCAGTCGTTACGAACTCCTCTGAGAGATAGAGTTTAATCGCTGGTAAATTGTTCGCGCTGACCTCGAGGACGACCAGTAAGCCCTCCTCTATCGCCATTCTTTTTAGCAACCTGATGAGCTTCCTTCCGATCCCTCTTCGCTGGAATTCATTGGCGACCCCGATGGTGTAGATGTGGATACTGTCTCCTTCACGTATGCAGAAGATGTACCCATTAACGATACTGTCGATAGTCGCGACAAAACTCCCTTTAGTGCTGTACTTCTTGTAATAGAAGTAAAGCTGACCCCGTAGGAAAGGATCATTGAACAATTCCCGCTCCAGTTGGACGATCCGCTTGACGTCCTTTTGGTAGTTGAGGGGCCTGAACTTAATCGGTTGCTCACACATCGCAACGACTTATATCTTCCAAAGTTTTAGAAATTTTCTGCGCGGTACTTGTTTTCCCGCCAAATTCCTACTATACGATAAAAAACATGTAGCACAGGACGTGTAGGTTCAAAGCGCCTACCTCATTTGGGACTATCTAGGACCAATAGATTTTCATTTTTCTATATTGCTTTCCTTCAGGAATGCAGAAATCAGGTCATTTTGTTGAACAATTCTTCGAGAAACATTATTTTTACATATCGTGCTTGTCAGTGATGAACTAGTTCGAACAAATGCTTTATTGATATGACCCACTGTGTGCACTGGTCTGATAATTGATTATATACATCTTTTATCGCATATAGTGGGATGGTTTAGGTAACATTTTTATTATAGAATACCAAATTTGCTTTGGAAGTATTTTATCCTGAGAAAATAGTTCCGAGGGGAAAATCATGGTCAGACAGCAATTAGACTCCAGAAACCTAGTACACCTTGAAATGGATGGTGTTGACAGAGCAATTAAGCGGGCTATTACGAGGGTGAAGAATGTGATCATGAATCCCGTCATTAACCACAAACTTCGACAGGAAGAGGGGATAATAAATGCAGCCGGACAGAAAGCTATCCATGCTGACATAATTGCGGAGAAGATCTTCCTCAAGACGTTGGAGGAGGAGGGAGTCTGTGGTGTGCTCTACTCTGAAGAATCGGGGAGGATTGAGTTCGGTAGTCTTGATTGTGAGAACAGGGTCAACATCCTATTAGATCCTCTCGATGGATCGAAGAACTTTAAAGCTGGATTCCCAGTTGGCTGTGTCTCTGTTGCCTATGGTGAATATACTCCCAACCCCAAACTCTCTAACCTTACTCGGGCTATGATCATCAACCTATACGCTGAGGAGGAGTACTTCGCGGTGAAAGGTGAGGGGGCATGGTTCAATGGCAAGGCGATTGGTGAATTAAACAATGGATCAAGTGTCCCCAGTCTCAGGTACTACTCGTACGCAGAGGACGAGAAGAAGATGCTTCAAGAGTTCGATGGCGCAATTGCCACCAAGTCTCTGGGAAGTGTCGCATGGGAGCTCGCCATGGTTGCCAGCAACACACGGGATATCTTCGTGGATACGCGGGGTAAGATCAAGGC
Organism: Candidatus Heimdallarchaeota archaeon; assembly: GCA_027077875.1. Lineage (GTDB taxonomy): Archaea > Asgardarchaeota > Heimdallarchaeia > Heimdallarchaeales > Kariarchaeaceae > S139-21. Next base: position 2,524 of record JALWRB010000091.1, on the reverse strand, counting down.
ACATGACTTCGCCGCTTCCAAGCTCATCATCGAGGAGGCAGGGGGTATATTCGACTCGTTCGATGACACCTCACCCGACGATATTCTCCTTGGTGACTTCAAGACTGGGTACAAGATAGTTGCTTCCCGTGATCCCGTGGCCTATTCCAAGCTATCGAATGAGATGAAGAATTTCTTGTAGTTGTCCTGAATATGAACTTTCTATCTTGAGCAATAACTGTAACTTGTGTTAGTGAACTGCAGGACCTATCTCGATGCATGTTGCTGGATCTCGGAGTACAGGGGCTTTAGGGTAACGCCCTCAACTTGGCATGTACCGTCGGTGTTCCACTCTTGGGACTCAACCCTCGCACGGTCGTAGATGGCACTGAGGGCGCTCGGGGTCACTGACTCGAGCCTGAAGTTCACGATGAGTTTCCCAGCGAGGAACTCGAAGGCCTTCTTGAATTCCTCGACAACATTATCGGGCCTGTCCTTTCGTGAGGCGATCTCTATGTAGCTCCCCTCGGGATATGAGACCTTCAGGATATCGGACCTCCCGCGGAGCATCCCCTTGTCCGCCTCGTCGATCTTGGTATGCACGATGATGAATTTCACTTCGTCCTCCCTGTCCCTCGTGAACCTAAAGATGATCTCATTGATGTGCTCCAGCTGCCTCTCCCACTCATTGAGCAAGAGTGTCGAGTCGAGGGCGATAGTTATCACAGGGACCGAAAACAGCGGTTCGAGCAGAAGGTTGAAGGCATTGAGCACGTTATTTGGGAGGTCGACCAATCCTACAGTGTCGATGAAGTCAAGTGGGTATCCGAACTTATCGGATCTCTGGATCTTGGAGAACATGGTGGTGAATGCCTCTTCGTGAACCTCCTGTTCCGAACCCGTAAGTATGTTGAAGAGCGTGGACTTGCCTGCGCTGTAGAAGCCTATTATGGGCACCCGGTAGACATTGTCGTTAGACAAGCTGAGGTCGGTTCTGGACTTCATTCCGTTGAGCTGTTTCCTAATCCGGGCAATCCTGTTTGAGATGTTGGTTTTCGCCACGTCGGTGATCTGCTCTCCCGCACCCCTCTCCCGTGCCTGCCTCTCAGTCTGCACGTTCTGGGAGATCATGGTGGTGACCTGAGGTGAGGTGTAGATCATCTTGGCCATCTCGATCTGTAGCATCACGTCCTTGGTACTTGCCTTGGACTCGAAGATCTCCAGCACCAACATCACCTTGTCCACAACTTCGCACTCGGTCTGGTTCTTGATCTCGATCATCTGGTGTGGGTAGATGTATCCATCGATCAGGATTGTGTACTCCTCGGCTTGACGTTCTTCCAGGAACTCCTTGAGTCCCTCAAACTTCTGTTGTGGGATGAAGTGATCTCGGTGTGGCTTGTCCGTCTTGAACTCGATCAATTTCTCGATGCGGTATCCAGCTGCTCTTGCTAGGTCAATCATCTCGTCAGTCTGGAGCTCTCCATGCTTGATCCATCTCGCGAGGACGGCCTTCTTCATATATGATAGAAGACGTGTGTATTCAAAGAGTTTTACATATCAGTCTTCTGCAGTTGACTTTCCACAGTTATCGCAGAACACCGCGTCCCCCTCCATTTTGTGTCCGCAGTGGGGACAGAATGTCTGAACACTGTCCTCACTGGCAGTGTCACTCTCCCCATCTAACTCTCTCTTGCTCTTACCGATCCTCTCGACCACCTCGCTGGAGTTCACGTAGTCCGGCTTGCCGAAGAAGAGCCTTCTTAGCCACATGGAGAACCCTCCTCCCTCTCCCGTGAGCCTTGCTATACTCTCTGGGATCACCTTGTCCAGCTCTTCGAGGTCCGTGGGGTAGAGTGACATCAGTCTGATCTTGTACTTGTTGTATATCTCTATCTTCTCGGCTTTTCTCTCTCTGTACCGGTCTCCGTCTTTGTTCTTCACACCTGCCATCCCCCAGTATTCGATGTAGATGTCCGTGTCGGGGAGGTAGAAGTCGTACTTGATCCTCTCACCGTCGGGGAACTCGATCGTCTCCTCATAGATGTAGTTGTAACCATTCTCGAAGAGCCAGTCTGCAACTCTCTTCTCGGACTTGCTGGCAACGACCTCTCCCCGCTCGGTTTCAGACTGTATACCGTATGAGCGGGGCTCCTTCACGGTGATCCTGACACCTGCGCGGAGCACCTTCCTCAGGAGGACAACTGCAGAGAAGATCAGCGGCCAGCTCCACCGGGGCAGGGCAAAGTAGTACACGACAGCTGCGATCAGAAGACCGAACCCCCCGCCAAGGAGGAGGATGTTAATCATCATAGATGCCTTCCCTGCCATGTCCTTCCTACTCTTCAGGAGGGGGTTGAAGATCGAGAAGGAGACTAAGATGAAGCTCGAACCCATGATCAGGTAGAGGTAGTTCGTGGGGATCTGATCCCCAAGGTAGAGGATGGCATATCCCGCGATGAGTGAGAGAATCGTGAATAGCATTACTTCAACCTAGAAACAACGGGTAATTAAAGATTTCAAATTCCCAGTGCGTAAATGTATT
>JALWRB010000090.1:888-1994 GCA_027077875.1 Candidatus Heimdallarchaeota archaeon | reverse complement strand
TCCCTGATCTCCTCACGACTTAACTCAATGTCAGTATCCAACGCTATAACGAAGATTTGGGATCTGTTCTCTCTGAACCATTGCACATCCTCACTGCTGATGTTCAGATCGGAGATTGGATTGTCGGAGAGATTTATCTGCTCTGCATGACCCACCATCCTGATCCATCCGTCTGGAAGTTCTACTATCCCCATGGAATCAAAGTCGATATTAAAAGATAGAAACCTGAAGGAATTCGGGAAATATTCCCTTAATCCTAGGGTTTGATAGATGGGATAGCTTTCCATGATGTCTCGAATCTTACTACTTCTCGAGTGAACAATTCGGCGGGCAATGTAACAGAGAGTTAAATATCCGGAATATGAAAGGACTACCAATAAGTATCTCCACGACTCTCTTTTCAAAAAGAAAGGATACCCTAAGATGAAAGTATATAATCCGAATTGTAATAGAGTCACAATTAAATAGTAGAGAACGAGCTTCAGTAAGCTCCTACCAATTAGGAACCTCTGAATATAAAATTGATGGACCATTTCAGATCTATTGATTTTCACTATAACTTTGGCTTCCTGAAAAATAAGGTATGATATTATGAGAGTCATGATGAATATATCGCCAAAATCTTGGAACAAATAAAATATGAAAGCGTTCAACACTACCCATTCAATAAAATAATGATCGTTGCTCTCTAGGTAGTATCTATATTTTATACAATCACCCCTTTCGAGGTCTGTATCGCTAGAACACCCATTACAAGATGGTATACAATAATAATGACATAAATAATTACCCCAACCATTGATTGATAATCGCGTCCCATGTTTATCAATTACTTTTTCAACTCGAGCATCACAATTAGATCCCTTAGCTTACAGGTCAAATGTCTCCTGATTACAGTGGTTCATGCACAAGCTCCTTACAGATCTTCCGTCCTTTATCTTCCACTTCTTCGACACTAATTATTAATCCATTCTTCGTCTGGAAAAAGACTAATTAGATTATCATATTTTGTCAATATAGAACAATTTGTAAAGCTCGAAACAACTCACCTAGGTTGAATATTTGTTCGATCACAATACTATCACTAATCAAGTGACTGAAACAAA
>JALWRB010000090.1:0-878 GCA_027077875.1 Candidatus Heimdallarchaeota archaeon | reverse complement strand
CAAATATTCTACCCGCTTTATCAACTGTTTTCCATAGTTATTGCATTCAAGAAAGTCATGGATGCAGGGTTGGAAAAGTCACTTCCATAGTACTTTGGAAGTAATATAGATGGTGAGCACTCCGAATCCGTACGCTCATTAGGTATACAACATATCTGAATACGATAGATATTACTGGAAAACCTCGATGGTCTCTAAGCTAGTCTCCTCTAATCAGGGCAGATTGTAACAGTGAATCCCCAGTGAGGAATTAAGGGAGTTTCTCCTCATGAGATATGGTAATGATCCTATTGCACATCACGTAGAAATTCTTTGACCTCAATCATCTTAATGTATATGCTCTCGCCAAGGAGATCATTGAGCTCATCTCCACTTGTTATCAGAATAGAACTATCTGTATCGGAGACCTTGTACAGTGAGATAAACCAACCTCTCGTCTGAAGCGCATGGTTCCTCTCCTTGAATTTCTTATACTTGCTTTTCAAGGAGAATCTCTGCGTATTGACCTGAACAAGTATTTTCTCACCACCTTTCTCAAAAACTCCATCTATTCCTTCTATCGAAGGTGTGTGGTAGAGCGTGTCCAAATCCAGCTTTAAGGTACGGATAATACTCGGATCATTGGATCTCAATACCTTGATCTTGTTTAGATCCTGGGCATCAAATCTTTCTGATCCGGTATCGAGGGGTCGATTTCTTCGGAGAATGAGGGAGGTAAAGATTATTTTCTCAAAGGTGAAACACAATCCTGACAGACCACCAACCATCTCTCGGAAATACTTGTCGCTGAGGACTTCATGCAGAAATTGCTCATAAGGTCCTGTTATACCATTGAGGAAGAACAGCCCATGGAAGTAGCTGGTTATATAGTAGTTGGA
>JALWRB010000089.1 GCA_027077875.1 Candidatus Heimdallarchaeota archaeon | reverse complement strand
AAGAGATGAATACCGGATCTATTGGGTTCTCCAGAGTATTTATCCATGTCATTGGATTACTCAAAACGTCCAGCCAGTTATTCTCTGTAAGACCATCGATATCAGAGATCATAGAACCGCTTAACTTATTCAGAATGAACTTTGTGCAGATCTCAACCTCGCGCATATTTAGTTCTCCAGCACGTATCATCAGGTTCTGCAATGGTTGGAATAGGTCATCACTTAGCTCTTCCTGATACACATTGTAGAGATTAAGAAGAAATTGTGAGATCCTGATTGACTGTGGCTGGAGAATAAGTTCATTCTCTATCCCAGAGAGTAATGTAGATACAATGGACCTGAAAATATCGTCTGGTGACTCTTCCCTGATGCAAAGCACAAGTTTCCTGAACAGACTGTCCTTGCTCATCAGGTCCGGAACATACTCATCAACAGCCTCTTTCAGTCTTTCCAAGGCCTCATCTCTTCCCTCGATCACATATGTCGCTACGATTTGATCAAGGATGAGTTCCCAATCCATCGTCCCATATCCCATTTCCTTCTCGATTATTTCAATTTCTTCAAGGATCGTGATCCTCCTTTTGTTAATTTTGTAGTTTAGTCTGCGGAGGTATTCAAGACACTCGAAGACACTGAAGTTGTCATTGGCATCTTTTCCGTAGTCTAGCGCTTGCCACATAATGTTCTCTGCAAGTTTGCTCTCCTTCATGTGAAAGTAGCAGATGCCTAGATTAATCGAGGTGTCGACCATAATGTTGATGTCGCCACTGCTATACCCATGGTCTCTCGCTTGAACTAGATACTGCTCCAAGCGACCTAAATCGTTGTCAATCAGTGCGATTACTGCAAAGGAGGTGTACGCCACAGCCAGAAGTCTATCATCCTTGTACTCTTCGCTTGTCTCGTGGATAAGAGTAAGGTACTTCCTAGCTTGTTCCAACTTTCCAAATTCTAGGCAAACAGATGCCAGATTGTTGTAAGAGGAAAGAATACTGTACTTAGTGTCGAGGTTCATCTGAGTCTCCACGCTCTTCTCGAAGAATTCAATCGCTTTCTCAAAGTCGGCCATTTCATAATAGACTTTCCCAATGTTCACCTCGATCGTGGCTAAGTAGCTATAGTCCCCGATTTCCTTCCAATACTCTAAACTCTTCAGATAGTACCGAATAGCGTCCTCGTACTTCTCCTGTGAATTGAAAAGATTGCCTATGCTATTTTCTATTACAGCTACCTCTGCATTATTTCCCTTCAATTTCTGGATATCAATCGCTTTGAGATAGTGTTCTAGAGATTCGTCGTATCGTTCCGTAGCATTGAAGATTCTTCCAATGGTAGAGTGTGCATATGCTTCGATGTCAGGTTGGTCTCGAATGGTATTCAGGATATCAGTGAGGATGGCTTCGGCCTCAGTATAGTTGTCAAAATCCTCCATTAGCTGAGCTACTTTAATCTTCACGTATGTAGCAGGCAATGGATCCTCACACCTAATCAATTCATTGATAGAATGCTGATAATAAGTGGCCGCTTCTTGGAAATTCTCAAGTGTCTCCTGAAGGTCTCCAATAGCAGAGAGCAATCTCCCTCGTATCAGGGGTGCATCGATCTGATATATTGAATCGATACCTTTCTCATACGCATTCATGGCATCGTGATATTGTTTTAGGTGGATATGGTTCAGTCCTTCTTCAAATTTCAACTGGGCAAGGACTTCTAACTTTGAGAAATCAGTGGTATCCGACAGCAATTTCTCACCCTCTGTTAGGAAGCTAAGAGCAATTTCGTACTGGTTCTCCATCCGTTTTCTTCTGGCCTGGAGTATTGAGTAGAGAACCCGTGGGTATGGGAGCTTACTTATATCACCTAGATCCCTTCTGTATCGAGTGAACAGTTTTTTGTCATCTTTGGCAATACCATGAAGAGCAATGAGGTACATGCTCTCGAACTTCTCATCAGAGTCGGGTAAAATTTTTACTAAATTTTGAATCGCACCAATT
>JALWRB010000088.1 GCA_027077875.1 Candidatus Heimdallarchaeota archaeon | reverse complement strand
CTTTCCGGAGCAGAGCGCGAGCACGAGTACAACAGACTAGTAGAACGCATCACAGCAGATGGGTTCTCTCTCGAGACCTACGCCCCGTACATATCCCTCGCTAAGGAAGGAAAACTCTCACCATCCGCAGGTGGAGGATTCGGTGTAGAACGGATGGTTCGGTACTTCACGGGTGCAGCCCACGTAGGAGATGTCCAACCATTCAGACGAGTACCAGGGGAGAAAGTCTCGATATAGCATCCGGTATTTCAAGAACATAGCTTGTCAGTCAGAATTGCACAGACCCAAATTTTCTGTATTGTGTGCTAATAATAACCTCAATCACAGGAAGTAGAAGACCACAGTCTTGAGCCCTACCAGTAGCACCATTACCGCGATCACCACCTTAATCTGTTTACGGTTCAGCCTGAAGTGCATAAGATACGAGCCCAGAGCTGCAGCGATGACAGTGGCGACAACAGTCAACAACATCACATCGAGCGGTATGGGATCTGCCAGAAGAGCTGCCTTGGAGAAGAATCCGGTTAAAGAGGAGAACATGACGACAAAGGATGTCGTGGACGCGGCACGTTTAGTCTCCATCCCCATGAAGAGGAAGAACGGTAGGATGATTGCGCCACCTCCGATACCGATGAGGCCCGCTATAAACCCCACAAGTGCTCCGAGTACACCCCCGATTAGTAGAAACTTGGGACTGCCAAGCTCTGACGCCTCGCTTCCCTCCATACCACTCCTGCTCACACGGTAGAACATATTCGCAGAAATCAATAAGAGAGCGATCCCGAAGATAAGACGTAACTCATCACGAGGGACAGCAGTGGCAAAGTATGCACCGATAGGGGTGAAAACTATGCTGAGAATCACGACAGGGAGTGACATCCTGATCTCGACCATGTGCTCTCTCAAATGCCTGAGTGTTGATATCCCAGTAGATACGGTGTTGAGGAGCAACCCAAGAGCCATGGCAGTAAGCAGCGGATACCCAAAGGACTCGGTCAGTGGAATCACGATGAATGCAGCACCAACACCAGCAAGGGCCATTATAGTTGTGAACAGAAAGATGAGTATGGAAAGTATAAGCGTGGTGAGAATCACGCAGTAACCTATCATTCGAAGATTTTAATATTTTAGATTTGAACACGACCTACTGGCTAGTTTCCACAAACAATCAGAGCCGCAGGTCAAACTGACCAACATACTTGGCCCGAGGACGAATCAACCTGTTATCGGAGTACTGTTCAACGATGTGAGCGACCCATCCAGCGATCCTGCCCATGGCGAACATGGAGGAGAAGATGTCAGTCCTGAGACCCACACCCTGCAGGACCAAAGCGGTGAAGAATTCCACGTTCGTCATGATCTTCCTCCCAGGTTTGAGTTCGGCAAGAGCCTTGAGGATCTCCTGCTCCATGGCTATGACCTTCTCGTAGAACTCTCGTTTCTCACCAACGTACAGCTTCTCGGCAGCATCGGAGAGAACGTAAGCTCTGGGATCCCTCACCCTGTATACCCTGTGACCGAATCCCATGATCACCTCCTTATTGGCAAGTTTCTTCTCCACGTATGACCGGACGTTCTCAACTTCCCCGATCTCGTAGATCATGTCCAAGGCTGGACCGGGCGCACCACCATGCTTGTCGCCCTTGAGGGAGCCAATTGCACCTGCAAGGGCCGAGATGATGTCCGAGTTGGTCGAGACAATTGCCCGTGCTACGAATGTGGAGGCATTGAATCCGTGATCTGCAACCACATTGAGGTACGTCTCCAGCCCACGAGCCTCCTCGGGGGAAGGAACCTCACCGTTGAGCATATACAGGAAGTTCTCGGCCTGTCCCAAATCCTCCCTCGGGGCTATCCTCTGCTTGCCGTCCCGGAGACGCCAGTAGCTGGCCAGAATCGTCGGAACCTTGGCGACGATCTGCAATCCCACATGTTTCACCCTCTCGATGTCTTCGGAACCCACGTCTCCGAACTCGATGCTCAGAGACGACACTGCTA
>JALWRB010000087.1 GCA_027077875.1 Candidatus Heimdallarchaeota archaeon | reverse complement strand
GAGGAATAACGAGGAAATGGAACTTACATTCCAAAGATTCTCCTCGTTTGTACCATTTGCAGATCCCGAGTTAGAATCAATAGAGGTGGCCGATAATGGTGGAGCCTCTCTCGATACATTCCTAAAAATAAACGAGATTACAGAAGAGACCCGAAGTATAACTATCCTTGGTAAGGTATCTAGAGTTTTTGACATGAAAACGTTCAAGGACGGTAAGGGAAAACTTCAGTCCATATCAGTTATGGATGATACAGGACTGGTTATCGTGAAATTTTGGGATCAAACTACAGAGCTGATCAAGGAGATTAAGGAGGGAGATATTGTCCACCTCACCTCACTCTATCCAAAATACAATGACTATAGTAAGAAAATCGAGTTGAATGCAGGGAAGTACACCCAGATCAGGATTAACGAGGAAGAGGATGTAAAGGCCACTAACGAGGTCAAGGTACCATTCATGAGGTTTTCAGAGATCCAAGGTCAGGTCTCTCCTGTATTCGTGAAAGTAAAGATCAACCAGATAAATGATGGAAGGTCAATCAATAGAGCAGATGGAAGCACTGCTCATGTCCTCAATCTCGATGTTATTGATGAATCGGGAGAGAGTGGGAGACTAACTGCTTGGGACGACGACATAAAGCTACTTGAATCATTAGCAGAGGGCAGTGCTTACGAGATCCACTACGGAAGAGCAAAACGGGATAACTACGGAGTGAATATTACCGTAGGTCGGAATACAGTGCTCAGGCCCAGCGAAGATTTTAACCTAGATGTGATGATAACATCCGCAGCTGACTATCGACCCAATGCCAGTCAGCTTACAGTTACCGAGATAGCACATGTGACTCCGGGAGAGGATCTTGTTAAGATCAGAGGTTTCGTTGTGAAGGTCCTGGGGAACTATATATATGAGTCGTGCAGCCAGTGCTCGAAGAAACTTGTTGAGGAGGCAGACGGAAATAAAGTATGCCCTATTCACGGCCCTGTTGAGGGGAAGATGAGGATGATCCTTAGTGTCACCATGGACGACTCCAACGACACGATAGCTGTAAAGTTCTTTGGAGACAAGGCGGAGAAGCTTCTCGGGGTCACGGCTCAAGAAGCCTACGAGCTTAACGAACGTCTTAACGAGGATGACCTAGTTGTCCGGAAGTACGAAGGTCAAATTCTCCACAAAGAATTGGAGGTTACAGGCAGAATAGTTCTAAACAAGAATGACAACAAAGAGATGAACGCTAGTTGGTACAACGAGATAGACCTATCAAAAGAGACATCTAACAAACTGTCGAGATTAGAAGGACTTTAATGTGTTCTGACGGAATCTCAGAGACAATTTCAGTAAGTTTTAATAACATCAATCGATCGTCAATTTAAATCGAACCGTGATACCAATGGAAGTGAAGAATGACCTTAGAACGTTTAAAACGGTAAATGAAGTATCGGGACCTCTACTTTTCGTGGATCTCGAAGGAAAAGGTGGAGTCGCTGCTGCAGAGATATGTGAAGTAGAGACTGTCACAGGAGAGAGGAGAAGGGGACAGGTCCTTGAAATCACCAATGATATGGCAATAATTCAGGTTTTCGAGGGGACAAGTGGTCTTGATACAGACGAAACATCTGTCAGATTCATTGGAAAAACACTCGAAATTGGAGTGTCCGAAGAGATGCTTGGTAGAGTGTTCAGTGGAAGGGGCAAGCCAATCGATGGTGGACCAGACATCATCGCTGAGGAGATGCATGATATCGCCGGTAATCCCCTCAACCCAGCAGCTCGCGAGTACCCACGTGCATTTATTCAGACAGGTATATCCACGATTGACGCTCTCCTCACTTTGGTGAGGGGACAGAAACTCCCATTATTCTCTGGCTCGGGGCTACCCCATAACCAGATTGGGGCCCAGATTGCAAGACAAGCAAAAGTTCTTGGTGAAGGAGAAAACTTCGCAGTGGTTTTCGCAGCCATGGGTATCACCTCCGAGGAAGCAAGGTTCTTCCAGCAGGACTTCGAAAGAACTGGAGCTCTTGAGAGAGTGGTTCTCTTCCTCAATCTTGCGGATGACCCTGCCATTGAGAGAATTGTCACACCGAGGATTGCCTGCACTGTAGCGGAGTACCTCGCATTTGAGAAGAACTACCACGTCCTCGTCATTCTTACGGACCTGACAAGTTACGCTGAAGCACTCCGCGAGATCGGAGCTGCCAGAGAGGAGGTTCCAGGTAGAAGAGGTTTTCCGGGATACCTCTACTCTGACCTCTCAACGATTTACGAGAGAGCAGGGAGGATCCATGGGAGCAGTGGTTCCATCACGCAAATCCCAATTTTGACGATGCCAAATGACGACCTGACACATCCAATCCCTGACCTGACAGGATATATTACAGAGGGACAGATCTTTGTGGACAGGGCACTTCACAGGAAGGGTATTTTCCCACCTATCAATCCTCTCCCCTCACTCTCAAGACTGATGAAGGAGGCCATCGGAAAAGGTGCAACGAGAGAGGATCATTCCGCACTCTCGTCTCAGCTCTACGCGGCATACGCCAAGGGTAGGGAGCTCCGAGATCTAGTTGCAGTCGTCGGTGAGGAGTCTCTCTCTGATGAGGACAAACTCTATCTAGAGTTCGCTAACCAATTTGAGAACCGGTTCATCCAGCAGGGCAGTCATGAAGATCGTTCGATCTTCACAACCCTTGACCTCGGATGGGAGTTACTGACCATCTTCCCAAATCCAAAGAGACAGCTGAAACGTATCGACGAAAAGTATATTGAGAAGTACCACCCTGCAAATCGTGACCCCAAACACAACTATGCAGACGTTAATTCTTAAATTGTCTTCATTCAAGTAGATGGGATTGTATCCACCTCATAGTTAAACTCATTCAATGAGTGAAATATTCATTAGAGATAATGTATAATGGACAAGCAGGGATTTGAACCCTGGGCCTCTTCGGTTCTTGAGGACTTTCGCCTTTGCAAGCGAAGCGATCTACCGAGCTGATCTACTTGCCCTTATCCAAACGGATACAATCCTACTCAATCGTCGTCCTTTTTATTCCTTTTGAAATCTAGCATTGGAGATCGATGGAGAATCGAAGGCTTAGTTCAGTGACTTCTCTCCCAACTGCTCAAGGAGGAGGGTGACGACATCAAGAATGTTCTTCCCTACCTTGGGAGTAGTAGTCAATGAGGTCAAGTATTGTTCAAATGAGAAGGCTTCTCCATAGGCTTTCTTCCACCCATGGTATTTTTCCTCTATTGCCTCCAAAGCCAGTGAGTGCTCGTTGCAGAAGTCAGTGTCCATCGCATCATTGATACACTCACTTATGGCGCATCTCTTCACATCTCCAGAATATTCATACAGGATAAAAATGATTAGTCGTCTTCCTGTGTATTATCGACTGACTTTACCATATAGTATATAATGGATGTCTCAATTGGAACTTTGAAGAATTGGAGAATTTTCTATGGAAAACCAGATAGAAGGCACAATTATTAGGATTTCAGGTCCAGTCGTTCAGGCGAAGGACATGCTTGGAGCCCGATTGTACGATGTAGCTAGAATTGGAAAGCAAGGTCTCATTGGAGAGATCATCCAAGTTGAGAATGACATTGCTACAATTCAATGCTATGAGGTCACCGATGGTATCAGGCCCGGTGAACCAGTTATCGGGACTGGAGAGCCATTGTCAGTAATGCTCGGTCCTGGGATCATGTCACAGATCTACGATGGTATTCAGCGACCACTTCCTGCAATCAAGGAAGAGACTGGAGCATTCATTCACAGAGGAGTGGAGACCCCTGCTCTTGACATGACAAAGGAATGGGACTTCGAGGTCACTGTGAAGGTGGGTGATGAGGTTCTGGGAGGAGACGTAATCGCCACTGTACAGGAGACACCGTCATACCTCCACAAGATCTTAGTACCTCCAAGGTTGAAGGGTAAGATCGTCGAGACTGCTGATTCTGGTACATACAATATTCAGAAGGTCCTCGCAGTTCTTGAGGATGAAGATGGGGATAGGCACGAGCTAAAGGGTTACCACCTGTGGCCCGTGAGGATACCTCGACCTATCAAGAAGAGGCTGAACTCTGACGAGCCACTTGTCACAGGGCAGAGAATCTTCGATACATTCTTCCCGATCGCGAAGGGTGGTGTCGCGGCCATCCCCGGTCCATTCGGAACTGGAAAAACCGTAAGCCAGCACCAACTTGCAAAGTACTCTGACGCCCAGATCGTCGTCTATGTAGGATGTGGCGAGAGAGGGAATGAGATGACAGATGTACTTGAGGTCTTCCCAGAGCTTGACGATCCCCGATCGGGGGAGAAACTGATGGCCCGTACCACAATGATTGCAAACACATCCAACATGCCCGTAGCGGCAAGGGAGGCATCCGTGTATACCGGAGTCACTATGGCCGAATACTTCAGGGATCAGGGGTATGATGTCGCGATGATGGCGGACTCTACCTCAAGATGGGCAGAGGCCATGAGAGAGATATCGGGTCGTCTGGAAGAGATGCCTGGAGAGGCAGGATATCCCGCTTATCTTGCATCAAAGATTGCAGCTTATTACGAGAGAGGAGGGCGAGCCGTACTGATTGGCTCTGACGACAACATCGGATCAGTATCTATCATAGGTGCTGTCTCACCCCCGGGTGGAGACTTCTCTGAGCCAGTTACACAGAATACCCTGCGTATCGTCAAGGCCTTCTGGGCTCTGACGAAGAAACTGGCAGAGCAGAGGCACTTCCCCGCAATCTCCTACCTCGACAGCTACACATTGTACTGGGATGTCCTCAAGGACTATTACAGGGAGCACTTCTCGGAGGATTTCGAGGAGCTGAGGAACAAAGCCTTCAGACTTCTACAGGAGGATAACGAGCTGCAGGAGATTGTACAGCTTGTCGGGCCTGACGCCCTCCCACCCGCTGAGAGAATCACACTCGAAGCAGCACGAATCCTAAAGGAGGACTTCCTCCAGCAGAACGCATTCCACGAGGTGGACAGTTTCTGCTCCCCTAAGAAACAGGCCATAATGCTAAGAAATGTCTTTGACACCTACGAGAAGATGAAGGAACTCTTTGCAGCTGGTGTCGAGCTCTCCGATATCATGGAGAAAGATATTTTCGACAGACTACCTCGTATGAAGTATGAGTCAGATCTGAAGAAACTTGAGAAACTCGGAGAGGACATCAGAGCACTGAACACCTCAATGTTCAAGATTGTTACAATCTAATAAGAAATACTACATTTGAACACTTTTGAAGAATTGTAGACCCAGCGAAGAGTTACACCTTTCCAGTACTCTCGATTCTGAATCCACCATCCATCGACGGTGTAATTTCGAGGATCTCGGATTTGAAAGTTATTCCTGACATCTTGGCGATACTGAAATGATTCTTCATATCATTCCCAACCAATTCTGTCTTGAAATCGACGATACCTGTAGCAGAGTTCAGAATCAGCCTCTCTGCGATTTCGTTGAGAATGCCCTTGGGTAGGAGGAAGAAGTGCACCCCCCCTATTGCAAAGACGTAGTCGAGTATCTCCTTAAAGAACTCAAGCACCTTTGAAGCTCTCTGATCCATGTCCTCCTCCTTCAACCACAGCAAATTGTCGACGACGGAAAAGCACTGAGTCCCTGAGGTCTCTTTCAGCCTTTGCATATTTGAAAATGCCTGCTTGAGGTACGTCTTTCGCCTGATATCTATCTGCCCGATCTTCGAGGAAGCGGCTGCATGTGAAGCTGTTATCTTCCACATGTCTACCCAGTTCCAAGCCCCAGAATTTGCTAGGGAGCCAATATCCCAGTTGTAGGCCTTGAATTGCTGTTCAAGGATGTGCCTCGGTCTTGAGGAGTGCATGTAAAATCCCTTAGATCCTTGGTTCTGCTCGATGAGGTTCAGGATGATCTTGGTCGCGAACAAAGGCCCGAGATCAGAAGTCGGGGGGTAATGAAGAATGATCAGGGAACCCCCGGGTATTCCGTTGACCTCATTCATTTCTGAACCAAGTCTCTGATCCAAGGCATTGAGTCCTGTAGGATAGAGTTTGAACTCTTCGATTGTACTCACATATTACCCCCTAAGTGATTCCTAATATCTTTATTCCTGTGGCGATGAGCAAACGCTGAATTGTCGCGAAAATCTCGGATTTCCGAACTCGTAATTCAGGGATTTTAGATTTCGCTCAATTCTCTAAACCAATATTTAAGAGCTAGAGCAGAGAGGAAAGGTTTGAATGACCTATATCCAAGAGCAGTACTACTCGATCATCACCCTACTCGGTCTAAGTGGGACATTGGTCGTAGTATTTTGGTTAATTCAGCGTTTCTTCACCCCGAATAGGATCAGAAAGGGGAGAACAAATTCGGTGCAGGACCTCAGTGCCTTCGTCGCATATGAATGCGGAGAGGTTCCAGTGGGTGAGGCACAAACTAGGTTTAATTTCCAGTACTATGTCTTTGCCCTGGTGTTTGTTGTGTTTGATGTCATCACCGCACTTTTGTTCCCGTGGGCACTGGTTGTTGTTACGGATCTGGGTGCTGCAGGAATGCTTGCCGCCCTGAGCTTTCTTAGCGTATTCCTCATTGGTTTTGGTTACTGGTGGAAGAGAGACGCCCTCAAGTGGATGTGATAGATATGAAAGATCAAGTAATTGAGAAGATAAAAACTGCTTTTACCCTTGAGGCAGAACCTACCGAATTCGAGGGTAGGATCTACGTGAGGATACCATCGGACAAGATCAGGGATCTGGCCCTCTTTGTGCGGAACGAGCTAGGTTTTACCTACGGTGATATGGCCTACGGTACGGACACGAAGGAGAAAATGGAGATGTCTTGGTATGTGGGTCATCCAGAATCCAACCTTCTTATCGTCATACGAAGCGAGGGGGATCGGGACAGTCCTGAGTTCCCAACGCTTAGCGACCTATGGGAGGGATTCGGGTGGCACGAGAGAGAGGCATTCGACCTCTTGGGCATCAACTTCACGGGCCACAAAGACCTCAGGAGGATCTACCTTCCCGACAACTGGGAGGGGCATCCGCTCCGTGAGGATTACGTTTACAAGAGACCGAAGTACTACAAGCCGGAGGATGAACTAAATGTCTGACAAAACCGAAATGAGCCTCTTCATGGGGCCACAGCACCCGTCTATGCACGGACTATGGTCTCTTAGACTGACAATAGACGGCGAAACCATAGAGAATTCTGACTGCCAAATTGGCTATCTCCACCGATCATATGAGAAACTCCTCGCTAATAGGACATACGAGCAGGGCATTCCAATCACAGACAGGCTTTGCTATGTGGAATCGCACAACTACAGCATTGGGTACGCACACGCGATCGAGGGGATCATGGGGGTACAGTCACCAGAGAAGGCTAACTGGATAAAGATCATCACAACCGAGATCCAGAGGATTGCATCGCACTGCCTGTGGCTTGCAGCGTTCAGTGTTGATCTTGGAGCCCTCACTATGCTCATCTACCCGATGACTGCGAGGGAGCATATGCTTGGATTGCTCGAGACGATCACTGGTGCGAGGATGACATACAACTTTGCAAGGATTGGTGGTGTGGCACACGATCTTCCACTGGACATAGACAAAAAGATCGAGGATTCATTCGACCAGTTTGACCAGCTCCAAGGTGAGTTCAAGGACATGCTGGAGGAGGCTCAGATCTTCAGGATAAGATCAGAGGGTATCGGAGTTCTGAGCAAGGAGAAGGCACTATCCATGGGAGTGTCCGGACCCATGCTGAGGGCATCGGGAGTTGACTACGACATCAGGAAAGTAGATCCTTACTTCGGGTACGACCAGCTTAATTTCAAGACCATCACCCGTACGGAGGGGGACAGTTACGCCCGCTACAGGGTAAGACTGGATGAGATGGAGGAATCCATGGCTATAGTTCTTCAGGCCCTCGACAAGTACAACGAGATGAAACCGAGCGATCCCTATAAGCTGGAGAAGATTCCAAGACGTCCACCTAAGGAGATCAAAGAGGTCTACCGGAGGATCGAGTGTGCACGTGGAGAGCTCGGATATCACCTTCAGAGTGACGGTAGCAACTCACCGTATAGAGTGCGGATCAGAAGCCCCACATTTAACAACCTCCAGACGATTCCACCGTTGATCAAAGGAGGAAAGCTCGCTGATGTTCCAGCAGTCATGGGAACCGTGGACCTCTGCGTCGGTGACCTCGACAAGTAAACTATTCAATCGTTAGAGCTCTTTTACTTTTCTCTATTACTAAAGATGTCTTGACACGGTAGACAGTGCTTAAATGACGCATCAGCTCTCTGCTCAGCTCATTCAGCACCGTCTTCCACTGTATCCACCCAAAGTGCTTCCGGAGTTTCAACGCAGAGTCGAGCAGATCCTGCTGGAGGGTGGTAGACAGAACAATATCTGCGTCCATTCTCCCCATCCCCACCGAGTGGATCACCACCTGCTCGAATTCCGAGGGATCAGAAAACCAGAAGCATCCACCCCGACCAATACGTGACAGGATTGCGGGTAGGGACGTTCCGTGGGATGTGGCAAACCTGACTCCGTGCCCGTTCGAGTGCGTGAGACGGTCCTCCATCCCGAGTATCCTAGCTAAAAAATTTCGTGCTAGCTTGCTTTCCGTCCACTCCTTCCCTAGGGAGTACACCCTGATCCCGTGTTTAAACAGGGGTTCGTAGAGCTCACTGTTCGTCCTGACCTCACCCATGTGCTCGATGCTGAGGATCAGCTGTGCATCCTCTTGGATTGCGACACCTATTGATCTGTGTGTGACCCTCCCCGAGAACACCACATGGCTATGTCGCTTCGTGGGAAGGAACCCGAGATCCCATAGCCCACCGGGAAATACCTGCTCTAACTCTAGACCGCTTATCTGCACGATTTTATATATGTCCACCTAGTATTTAGAGCTGGAGAGACACGTGTTTAAGTGAAAGTTCCTACCACGATGTTAAAATTCAGGGGATGCGCGGATTACCTGTGGCAAGAAAGAACAAAAGCCTCACTATCAAGTTCAGATCAAACAGGGAAAACAAGCTCTTCATCATGATCTGTGAGAGGTACATGCCCAACCTCGACTACACCATCAGTGCGACTGTGAACGACTACACAATAGAGATGAGAGGGGAGAAGGAGCAGGTGCAGCAGGCGTACGATGACCTGAGGAAGCTAGCCATCGAGGTGTCGAGATTGTACAGCCCCGATGAGACGGGTAATCGTCTGGTGGGCAACTACGTCCTGTCCAAGATGGTCAAGGGTGCACTTTCGAAGGAATTCCTCGCCAAGGGTCTAAGGCAAAAGGGATACGACGCCACAGTAGAGGAGAAGGAGCTCGTTACCAATGCCCCATTGAACACCGTTGTGGAGACGAACAACCAGCTGTTCCTCATGATGCAGGGGAGGGGTATAAGCATGAACAAGGATGTCCGAAAGTTTGTCACCCTCGTTCTCCTAGATTTCCCTGTCTCCGAGTCCCAGATCATCGACTTCGGGCTGGAACACAAGTTCATTGGCGAGGACGGGAGAAACAGGCGATACATCCTCCTCAAACCTATCGATGAGCTGCTTGAATACACCCGCCAGAACTTCTCACCCACAGAGATCGACCTCGACGAACCCGAATTCACCGATCTGTTCTTCGAGGGAGGAACCATAACCTTTGAGGACAAATAGAAATAGCAGAGTTGTTTTAGAATCACTCGCTAGGACATTTATTGAAGAACGGGAAAATTGGATATTAATCTACAAATGAGACCCGAATCCATACGATCTGATATGCGGATTTATTCAGACACAGAGATTCACTCAAAGAGTACCTAATTGAGATTGACCTTCTCCTTGCCGTAGGTTATGCTCGTCTTACGGCTCATCTTCAGACCACATTCAGGACACTGCAACCGGTTCTTCCCCGATTTCTGAGCAGGCTCTCCACACCGCGAGCACCACGAGAAGACAACACCAAGCTCCCTGTCCTTCGTCTCCAACTGGATGGGTATGGAGTGGGCGTCTATGACCTTCGCCTTGATGATGTCGCCAGCAGCGTACGCCTCATCGTAGCTCTCTACGTACTCGTTCGAAGCTTTGGTGATGTGCATGATTGCCGAGTACGGGGGATGTACCTCCCTGCCGTTGATGTAGAAGACCTTAATCAGTAGATTGTACTTCTGGACACGCTCTACCGTGCCGATGACGTAGTTACCCACCTTGGGAATATTCACGCGCTTCGTCTTAATGAAGACTTTCGCACGGTACTTCTGCCGATCCGTGAAGACCTCCCCAATGTTTGACGCTCGGATATTATGCTCCTCGTCGACGTAGGTACCCTCACCCTGTAATAACTCCTCCTCAACAGCGATGAAATCTGACGGGAAGACTATCTGCTTATCTTTCATTGAGAGTATATACGTTCATCAGTACATAAAGAGATCGAAATCAGCGCGCCGTACACTCAACCAGCGGGAGCATACAATACACGAGCTCTATAGACACAAGGCATGAATCCGTGGATGAACAGATGGGAGCAGCACTACCTATATCATGAAACAGTCCAAGAACTAGTATACACCCCAATCTCCCACGGTCAAATTTACAAATATACAGTGCTCAATCGTGAAGGTGGGTCTGGCGAGTTGAGACCGAGGGAGAAGCCTTGTTCACCTCACCCACACGCTGCAGTCCAAGCTGGGTTCCGACAGCTCCTAGTATCTCGGAAAAGACAGTGGAGATGACAACAGCGGTGGCCACAAGGTGCCCTATCCGAGCGTAATTCTCGCTGGATGAGTTCCCCAAAATCTCCTCCACCTCCGACGCCATTCCAAGAGCGACACCACCCTGTGCCATCAGACCCAGTCCGAGGTTGTTCCGAATAGGTTTTCGCATCCCCAGAACCGTGCTACCGACGTAAAGACCACTGTACTTCCCAACCGACCGTGAGAAGAGGTAGACAATAGAAATCAGAGGAAAAGCAACGAGGGTAGAGACGCCTATACGTGCACCGACCAAGACGAAGAATATGGCAATGATCGGCGCAATGATCACCTCGAGCAGGTCCTTGGCCTCGGAATAATTATCACCACCACGGTTCGTCACCACCATTCCTATAGACATGGTCGTGATGATCTCGGAAGTTCCAAGATAGGATGCCAGACCTATGGTGAAGATGATCACAGCAAGCGTGAACTCCATCATCTCCAACTGATCCTTGAGAACCTTCTCAACTATGTAGTCCAAGACAATCCCGAACGACAGCCCAATCACCATCGCCAACCCCATCTCCTTCCCAAGTGAGACAAAGTACTCACCCACAGAGAAATCACCACGAACAATCACCTTCAGGTACGCAAGGATGGCCTCCACGATGAAGATAGCAAACAGGTCATCGAAGGCCAGAAGCCACTGCAGGATAGTCGTCATCTCACCCTCTGCACGAGTCTTGCGGATGACCTCCACAGTCGCTGCAGGAGCGGTGGCGGTGGCGATCCCACCGAGGATCAGAGCAAACACAGGATCACCCGAAAACAGCAGGACACCGAAGTAGACTAGAACGAACGCACCACCGGCTTCTGCGACCAGAAGAAGGGCAATACGCCTAGACTGCCCCATGATCTCACGGAAATTTAGCTCGGTACCAATTGCAAAACCGATAAGACCCAAGGCCACCGACTCCGAGTAGTCGAACCACAGCTCAACCTCCTGCACCATCTCAGGAAATATGAAATTCGACAGAACAAAGCCTGCAAGAAGAAAAGAGACGACATTCGGTACTCTAATGTATTTCAGCACGAGGTTAGCAACGTAGGCGAAGACGAAAATCAACCCCATGATCAATACCGCATGTTCTTCCAATGTAAGCACAGACAACTCACATCACCTCACAATTTAACACATTGGTTTGTGGTAGTGTGCACCTAAAAGACCACCTACTACAGAGGAGATCAAACGGCCAGTAAATACATAGTCTCAACACAGGACATATAAGCAAAAGGTAACCGAAGAACCCAGCTAACCGAAATAACCGAAGAACCCAACAAAGTAAAGCAACAAAACGAACCAGAATAACCTGAACAGAACAACTGGAAGGGTTCATACCAAAGCAGAGCCGCATGGAACAGTGAAGAGACAAATCAGCTACAAACCCAAACAGATGAAGGATTTTCAGAAAATGGATTCTACGGCAAACACACCAACCACTCACAGTGAATCAGCTGTAAAACAGGTCATGAAGCCGATTAACAGTGCTTTCCAACTCAGAAACCAACAGAACCACGCCATCACCCATAGTCACCGCATACTCAACCCCAACAAGTGAACCGAGCTCAGGAACAGCACCCGAAATGTAAATCAATGACAGATCACCGTCAGAGACCAAGCAGAGAGAATCAGATGACAATGAAAACAGCAGCACAGACGACAGCGAGAAAATATCAGAAACTCCAACTCCACGTATGAAACTCAGGCACACAGAACGATCACCACCACCAGATATCTCAGTCACGTGATCACTCCCAAGCTCACGAACACGGATACTCAAACCACCACGACGGGCAGCATCTATGGTCAACGGATGAAGAACCCTCGCCCCAAAAAATGACAGCATCTCAGCCTGATCGTAACGAAGATGAAACAGAGGACGGGCACCCTCAACAACATGAGGATCAGCAGTCATGAAACCTCCAACATCCTTCCAGATCGTGACCTCACCAAGACCCAATGCAAAAGCCAATGATGTAGCAGCGTAGTCAGTACCTGAACGACCAAGAAGTGTGACATCACCACCACGAGCACCATAGTACCCAGGAACAACCGTCAGATCACCAAAGGAAAGAGACGACACAAGAGCACGGGTGGATTCATGATCAACACGAGCTGAACCATAAACACCGTCAGTAACCAGAAAAGACTCCGCAAAAATAACATCAGCACCAAGACAAGATCCAAGAACAACAGCCATCAAACGCTCACCGTAAGACAGAATACGGTCACGAACCTCCACCAAACCATCGTAGTACACCACAATCAAATCTGTGAGCTCAGACAACAACGACCCAATATCAGCTGAATAAAAACCATCGTAAATACCACGAAGGTGCAAGACAATCGAATCAGCAGAAACACGAGAACGAAGAGACTCAAGCAAGTACGAAGTGACACCATACGCAGCAGAAACCATGACCACCAGAGAACCTCCCGAAGAACGGGAACCAATGAGCGAGACAACACGGGAAAACGTCTCGCGGTCACGAAATGCACTGCCCCCGAACTTGTGAACCTCCATATGATCTCAACCATAGCGTAAATTATTAACGCGTGCAGTTAAATGCAATAGATGACGCAGAGACGAGCCAGAAGGGATTTGAACCCTCGGCTTGTAGCTTAGGAGGCTACCACTCTTCCAAGCTGAGTTACTGGCTCATGGCTGTCGAAGCCACATTTGTTCTCTGTAGGGCACCTTTATTTAATTTGTCCTAATTTCCCGAAGTTTGTGGTTGGTTTGTTTCTTCCAAGTTGTCCGGTATTGAAGGAGGAACTGGTGTGGAGCAGGTTTGGAGCATTAGGAGAGGGAGCAGGTTTGGTGCATTAGGAGAGGGAGCAGGTTTGGTGCATTAGGAGAGGGAGCAGGTTTGATGCATTAGGAGAGGGAGCAGGTGTGGATCAATAGGAGAGGGGATTGGTGTGGATCATTAGGAGGGGGAGGATTGCCGTGGGTAGATAAGGTGGGTGAAGGATGTCTCGGAGGGAGTGTGTATTTCGGGGGGTTGCGTGTGCTGTGGTGGAGGTCCTCTGAGCTGCTCCTCGTATATTATGTATTACCCGTTGTATCTGAGGACGACGGCGAGTAGGACGATAGCTATTCCGAGTGCGGCGTTTGCGGTTGAGAGTGTCCTGATTTTCTTTCCTAGTGGCTGTCGTTCTTGCGGTGTAGTTGATTGTATTTTCCGAGCGGTCTTGGTGATTAGAAATGCATTTATGATGATAACTGCGAATAGGATGAGTTTAATGTTCATGGTTATTCCGTACGAGTCTCCGAATCCGAATGCCTTGCTGAATCCGACGTATGCAGACCTGATGATTCCCGTGACGAACAGTCCTGCAATCGAGGTCCATACGAGTACGATGAATGACTTTCCGACTGCCATTGTGATCTTTGCGGCGTCTGTGGGCTGAAGTAGTTTGAGCTGGGGTCCGAGTACGTAGAGGTTGAAGAATCCACCGCCTATTACGGCGATAGCGAATAGTACGTGTATCCAAGCGGTAATTATTAGGAGTAACTCTGCCATAATTGTTCCAGAGGGTTCGGGGTATAAAAACTGGTTTAGTGAATTTCGGATTTGGGTCTATTGTACATATTTGGGTCTATTGTATATATTTGGGATTTTGTACGCACTCCTGATTCGGGATTATTCTTCGGGAGGCATGGCCCCACTAGGATCTGAGAGGTGAGTTTGGGATGTGGTCGTGGAGCGGTGGTTCCTCTATTCGACGGTGACTCAAGTTGCAACTCTGGCAGCTCTTCATTTTCATGGTCTCCAGTGGTGTAACTCTGGATATAACATGCGTCCGCTGCTAAAGGGATGCTCGTTCAATCCCTAGGAGTTTGCTACAGATTTATCGCCATTCCTGTTGGAAGTTTGCTGCAGATGTATCGATGCCTGTTCAATCCTTAGGAGTGCAGATATACGTTCTGAACTCCTCTACGCTATAGAAGATTTTAACCATTATCACGCTCCTGAGTATTATCTGTATTGCGTTCTGCTACTTGACCCGCCTCCATAGAAGATTGGTAATGACGAGGACTCGGTGGGTATTTTGACTCTCGAATAGTGCTGACTCAATCCCGGGAGCTCATTGCTCTACCTGTTTCGTCGGAGTTCAACTGGTAGACGAGGATGATCTGCAGGATTCTGTACCAAGTTGTTAACCATATAAATCCCAGAATTCCTGTGGCGACGACCTTGAGTGCGGAGATGACGATTCTGTACTCGAGTGGTGCCAGTGGATCAAGTGGTACGACGAGTAGGGCGATGATTCCGCACAGTCCGATCAGGACAAGCCATATGACGGTTACGAGTGTGTATATTGGGTCGGGGGAGAGGAGTTTCTTCACGGCACTGACCCCCTTATCATGACTGCCGAGACTATCGCCAGGACGCAACTGAAGGCTACGAGTTTTAGGATGGATGTCACGATGTCCTTCTCGTTCTTGGCACCGTTGGCCACGATGAGGCGGACGAGTGTGATGGGGGCGTTCATGTCCTTGGAGGCGTGGATCATCCCCTCCTCGACCTTCACCGGTCTTGCCTTCATCTCCCTTCTCTCCTTCAGTCCTCCAATTGATCCGATGATGGAGAAGCTGTTGAGGATCAGGGGTAGCATTGCGACGATGAGGACGAACTCCAGCTCTCCGTAGATGGCGATGAGTCCGATCATGGCCCCTGTGACAAGGCTTCCTGTGTCACCTGCGAAGACCTTTGCGGGGTAGCGGTTGAATACCCAGAAACCGCCGAGTGCTCCCAGCAGGACGAGGGAGCCGTACCTTGCGATGAACTCGCTCTCGGGGCTGAGAGGCACGATGAAGGATGCGACCAATGCTGTTGCCGATATGATGATGAACGAGCCGCTCATGCTCCCGTTGAGCACATCGATCATGTTCGATGCGTTGCTGGTGACGGAGACGACCATGACGGCGATCACCCAGTAGATGATGGTGATCCTGACCTCTCCGACTATAGGGAGCGCGGGGTATGGATCTGCGTACTGGAAGATGGCTATAGGGATTGACAGGACCATGATTATGCCCGGTTTGGCGATGGCGGACAGCGGTCGGAAGTCGTCGATCAGTCCCACTATGGTGACGGAGACGACGATCAGGATCATGACGAGTAGCCGTTCCCTGACGAGGTCGGTGGTCAGGGCAATGCCGAGCAGCAGCATGGCAATGGTGGTGACTGCTATGGAGAGCCCTACGGACTCGGGGACCTCTGGTCTTTCGGGTTTGTGGATGTCTATCCCGATTTTTCCCCGTGACCTCATGAATCTGGCGACGAGCGGTGTGATGAGGTAGCTAAGGGCAAGTGCTAGGAGCAGCCCCAGCGAGTAGAGTAGTGTTTCGTCCACGGTCATCTCAGCTCCATCTCTACGAATGCCCTCTTAATTCCATCCATTGGTGTTTCCATTGACTCCAACAGCGCGAGGCGTCGGCTCTCTGGTAGCCTGCTCTCGCTGAGTAGCCTGACGATGTATTCCGTGACCTCCATGTGGTTAGGGCAGTGGTATAGGGGAAAGCCCTTCTCACTGGTGAATGTGGAGACCTCCAGCTTTCTGGGGAAGGAGTAGATCGTCGGCGTTCCGAGGAGTGCCCCCTCCCTACCCATCGTCCCACCACCGGTCATGCTTACCCTTGAATAGTAGAGCAGCGACATGGTGTCCACCGAGGTCTCCGGGACGATCACCCCCTCCAGATCACTCAGAGCATGAACTTGCTCCTCGTATCGGGGGAATGCGACGATTGGCAGGTCGATGGACTGCTCCCTCAGCCTGTTGAGGATGTCGGGGATTATAGTGCTTCCCGGTTTGATCCCCGGGTACATCTCCTGGAAGTAGGCGGCCTTGCTCTCCTCGCACCTGACGACGAGGTACCTGTCCTTCTGGATCCCGAGCTGGTCGAGGACTGCCGTGTCCGGGGAGAAGTTCCGTGTCCACAGGACCTCGTCCACTCCATCGAACGGGAAGAACCTCCTCGCCCCGAACTCCTTGAAGACGCTCGGGTCTATCGAGGAGGGATGCACCAGTGCCTCGGAAAGTGACATCGTGAGCCTGGCCGCAGCGGTGGCGTGCGGGGTGTCATTCATCAGGATCGTCCTGATCCCTAGACCAAAGGCCACCCGAGCAGCATCTGGCGAGGAGAACGACAGGAGGAGATCTGGCTTCTCGTCCCTTACGAGTCTGGCAAGGTGGATGATTCGTTCGGAGCTGGAGATCAGCTTATCGTACAGAGAGGCACCCCCGTACTTCCCGAATGAGTGGACTGTCCTGCCCAGCCGCTCGAAGTTCCCGAGGACGTAGTCGTAGTTCCGAGCAGTGTACAGCAGTTCGTGCCCCTGTCTCTCCAGCTCCACTCCGAGGAAATGGAAGAGCAGGGCCTGCTTGCCCGTCAGTGCCTCCATCCAGATCTTCATCTTCTCTCTCCTAGAGTCCTTTGAGGACGGCTCCCACCCCAGTTCCTGGCTCGAATTCATGCCCAGCTTTCCTCAGGGCGTACTCCACCACTGAGACGAAGCCGAGGACCTCCCTCGGTCCAACTACGTTCATGTGTCCTAGTCTCCAGATCCGGTTCTTCAGGGACCCCTGCCCACCGGCCGCCAACAACCCGAGGTCGAGGCAAGCTTGCATGAACCTCTTTGGATCCACCCCATCGGGGAACAGTGAGGCTGTGACCGTGTTGCTGTAGTAGCCCTCCTCTGCAAGGAGATCAACTCCCAGCGCTCTCATCGCAGATCGGTACAGCTTGCCCATTTTCCTGTGCCGGGCAATTCGGTTCTCCATCCCCTCCTCCTCGATGATACGCAGGGACTCCCGCAGACCGTAGATCAGGCTTACTGCAGGGGTGAATGGAGTGTCGTGGTTCTTGCTGTACTTCTCCCTGAACATCAACAGGTCGGTGTAGTAGTCTTGGTCACGGGAGACGCCCTCCATCTTTTGGGCGGCGGCCTCGGAGAATGAGACGAACGCGAGACCTGCGGGAACTCCGTAGCACTTCTGGCTCCCAGAGACGAAGAAGTCGATACCCCACTCATCCATCCTTACCTCGTCACCTCCTGCCGAGGTGATGCAGTCGGCCATCAGGAGGGCACCGTGGTCGTGGACGATACGCGAGATCTCTGGCAGAGGGTTGAGGACCGAGGTGGAGGTCTCGTTGTGGGTCATCGTGACGAGTGTGGTCTCGGGATTGTTCTCTAGAGCGACCTTGACGTCCTCCGGTTTGATCGCCTGTCCGTACTCCTTGGTGAGCGAGACCTGCCTGTCCGTGAACCGCTTTGTGATCTCTATCACCCTCTCCCCGAATTTTCCAGACGAGAGGTTGAGGACGGTGTCGCTACGATCTACGAGGTTCGAGATCCCAGCGTGTAGTCCCAAGGACCCGGAGCCCGCTAGGAAGTACACCTCTTGAGCAGTTTGGATAGTGGGCTTGAAGAGTTCCCCACACTCCGATATTATCTCCCTGAAATGGTCCGTCCTGTGTCCGTAGAGGTGCTTGTTCATAGCCTGCATGACCCTTGGATGGACCTCGACGGGCCCGGGTATGCCGAGGAAAGTCGTCTCCTCGGTATAGAATCTTTCTGTCATCCTAATCCAACTGATTCATTCGTATTTATACCATTAACTGTTCGACTCTATTAATTTACCAACTCACTCTAGGTCCTTCAGGAGTTTAAATAACTCCTTCTGAAGTACCTTTTACCTCTTACGAGGGTGATACATCATGAACACAAAACTAATGCTGATCAAAAAACTGCTGCTTGTCTCACTACCCATGGTCGTCACAGGGCTTCTTGCAGGGGCTTCTGCTGGTGGCCTGTACTACTGCTTTGAGTACGACGGCCTGACCATCTGCCTCCCCCTTGCACGAGGCGGATAAAAAGAGACAATACTGATGTAACCTATTTTATTATTTTCTAGCATAGATTATTATTCTGAGTCAATATCTACTGTTCACAGAGAACCATGGAATACGCCCTTCGTTTTTGGACAAACAATTGGCAACTATTTTATAGTTTCTCAAGGTCATACCTTTGTGTACCTAACTAAGGAAGAGACGCAAGCTCTAGAAGGAGAATTCGGAGAGGGTGTCCAGACAGCAATGGGTCTCCTTGTGGATGTCGGGGAGTTCTATGAAGCAGATCGGTTAATACCCATTGACTCCGCACACATCTCTGGAGTCAGTTACTTGACCGGCGGAGACGGGCTGATAGACATCCTTGATTTCTTCGTGGAAAAGGGAGCAAGAACGAAGGTATTCAGTACTCTCAATCCGAGCGGAATGGATCGTGACAACTGGGAGAGCCATTTTATTGATCTCGAGTTTGCCACCAAGCAACTGCATATTATTCGGAACTTTGAGGAATTGGGAGTATCAACAACCTGCAGTTGTACACCCTATGACTTCGGCCATATTCTATCGAAGGGGCAGCATGTGGCGTGGGCAGAGTCATCTGCTATTACCTTCGCGAATAGCTTCTTCGGGGCAAGGACAAACAAGGAGGACTCTTTGACCGTGCTCTCCGCAGCAATAACAGGGAAGACCATCAACTACGGGTTCCACCTGACAGAAAACCGCGTACCGAACGTACTGGTGAATATCGATGCATCATTGGATGAATATGCAGATTACTCCATAGTGGGTGAAATTGTGGGAAAGGCTTTCAACAAACTCCCATTCCCCTTCGGTGCCATCCCATTATTCAGGGGGATAAGCAACCCACGTCCCTTCGAACTTAAGGGTCTGGGAGCAGCTCTTGCCTCATTCGGCACTCACCTTTTCCACATAGATGGGATAACCCCAGAGGTCGAGGTGTACTCGGACCTCAAGCCATCTCATTTCCACGATGAGATAACAGTGACCGATGACATGGTGTCTGATATGTACGAGGAGCTTAAACCACCCTCGGAGAGCATTATCGCAGTCATAGGGTGCCCGAATGCCAGTTACGAGGAGATCCTTGAGATCCACGAGCTAACAGAGGGCCGGCATGTGAAGGAAGGGAAGGAGTTCTGGCTCTTCACGAACCGTGCTCAACGGGCCCTTGCACAGAGTTCGAGTGTGTTCTCAGACCTTGTGGATCGTGGAATGAAAATCCTAGTGGACACCTGCCCCGAGGTAACACCGTACGATAAGAGTAGGTTCTCGTCAGTCTTGACGAACTCAATAAAGGCGCAGCACTACATTTCAGCCCCCAGCCTGAACAACCTGCCGACCTATATACTCCCAGTGAGGAGAATCGTGGAGGAGATCTTCGAGTGACGATCCTGAGAGGAAAATCCCTCCGATCCGTAAAGAATCAGGTCATTGAGGGGGATGCTGTCGTCACCTCTGAGCCCATCACACTGCTGGGGTTCGTAGATCCGAGATCCGGGAAAGTCGTTGAGAGAGGGCATGAACTCCAAGATGTTGAGATCAAAGACAAGATCTTCGTGTTCCCAAAAGGAGTAGGCAGCACGGTAGGACCATATGTCCTCATCAATCTAAAGAAGGAGGGAAACGCACCTCTTGCTGTCATCAATCGTGAGTCCGATCAGGGCACGATTTCAGGGTGTAGTATGGCAGGAATCCCTCTTGTGTACAAGTTGGACTTAGACCCCATCACCTCCATCAAGACGGGTGACCGCCTCCGGATTACAATCAACGAGGGGACCACTGAAATCGAGGTAGTGGAGTAGGGGAAGAGCGGGGATATTGGAGATTTGTTTTTTCTACCATAACCGATATATTTTTATACCATCAATCATCTTTTAAGTATTGTGGAGATTAAATGGTTTAGGTGGGTGTGAAAAACTACTTACGCTTTATTATCTCTATCTCCTGTGGTGATATCGATGGCTTCAAGAAAAAATATCAAACAAGACTCGGAGGACAAGTGTCCTGATTGTGGATCAACAGACATCATTCACGACTTCCATCGTGGAGAGGTGATCTGTAAGAACTGCGGTGCGGTGATCGAGGATGCAATGATCGACGACAGCCCTGAATGGAGGGCATACAGTGCCGAAGAGCGGAATAAACGAGCAAGAGTAGGTGCACAGACGACCTACACCCGGCATGATAAAGGACTGAGTACCCAAATCGGAATCGAGGATAGGGACGCTTATGGAAGGAAACTTAATCCGAGACAGCGATCCCAGATTTACCGACTGCGGAAGTGGCAAACACGGACCCGGGTGAACAGCGCAAGTGACAGAAACCTCACACAGGCTATGAGGGAGCTTGACCGTATTGGTAGCCAACTCGGCCTGCCACAGAGCGTTAAGGAGACCGCTAGCGTGATCTACAGGAAGGCCCTACAGCAACGCCTTATCAGAGGGAGGTCGATTGAAGCGATGATCGCTGCTGCCACCTATGCAGCTGCTAGGCAGAGGAGGGTTCCGAGACCCTTGGATGAGTTTGCGAAATATTCTCGGACGTCGAAGAAAGACATCGGCAGGTGCTACAGACTTCTGATCAACGAGCTTAGCCTGAAGATCCCCCTGACTGACCCGACAAGTTATGTCGTGAGATTTGGGGCAGAGTTGAATCTCGGGGGTCGTGTGGTTAAGCAGGCACGAGAGATTGTGGACAAGGCAAAGGCTGAGCGAATTACCATTGGGAAGGACCCTGTCGGACTTGCCGCAGCTGCCATCTACCTCGCGGGTATCCTTGAGGGCGACCAGCGCACTCAGAGGGAGATTGCAGAAACGGCAACTGTGACAGAGGTCACCATACGCAATAGGTACAAAGAGCTCGTACGAAGTTTAGGGATCAGTTTCACGACCTAGATTTACGATCTTTTCTCATCTTACGGATCCTATCTTGGATCGCTCTGGAGACATCTGAACGCTCCTCTAACATCCTCTGTGTCAAGAGGTCAATGACGTCATCGTGGTTTTCTACCGCTTTGATCGCAAAAGAAGGGGTCTTTGCACCAAGAAGCTCCTTGGCATTCTCTTCGAAATCGATGGCATCCAACACTGAAGGGTGGTCCACAAGGGGGCTTCCCTCAAGGTTCACATCAGCTATCTCCTTGACATCGATCTCGAATCTCTCTTCTTCACCCACGTTTATCCACGACCTGTGGTGTTGCTTTAGAATAGGAGTTATGTCAATTGAGCTTTTCTCGCTTACGTACGTGATATCTATGAAATCGATCTGGGGGATATCCCGCAAAGCATCCATATTGACCTCTCGGAAGGGATTTCTGTCGAGGTTTAACTCGTTTAGGTGATTGAAACCACGCAGGGGCTCGAGGGAAAGGCTCTCCAGTCTATTCCTTGCAAGCTGGAGCTTCTTGAGAAATTTGCATGAGGAGAGCGGTGACAGGTCAATCATCCTTAGGCAGTTTCTCGTTAACCGCAGAACTTGAAGGGACGGCAATGTCTGAAGGGGAGAAAGATCGATGTCTTCCAGCTTGTTGTCCCCGATAAAGAGATGCGTAATGGGAAGGTTAGAAAGGGGCGAGAGATCGATTTTCTGGAGATCATTCGACTCAAGTATTACATACTTCAACCCCCTCATTCCAGAGAGGGGGGAGAGGTCAAGCTTTTTGAGCCTGTTCCGTGAGAGATTAAGTGACTGGAGAGCCCTGACCTCGGAGAGGGGAGAAAGGTCGATCTCTTCCAATTTATTTTGCCTGAGGTTGATTTCCCGGATAAACTTTGACTGGCTGATACGCCTTAGATCTATTGAGGAAATACCTGTCCTCTCCAGCAATATTGTGCGGAGGTTTCGAGTGATAAACCATGATAGCTCCAGAAGAGGGATGGAGTTTACCGAGAGATCGACGTACTCCAAAAGGGGAGGAGGGATTCGTTGGAAGTTGATGGTAGTTCCCTCATTGTACGAAACATCAAGAATCCTCAGATTTGGTAGCTGATCCAAGAAGGAAAGGTCAAGAACCTTGAGCCCTGATGGGTAGTGAGCTACCTCAAGTTCATAACGGTCAAGCCCCTCATCCTCACAGTCTTGGTAATATCTTCGCTTGTACCACCAGGAGTACCGCGAGTACCCATTCTCGATATAGTCCATGTTAGAGACTTGTTTGAGATACAGCTCCCGCATGTTTCCCGCATGCACAAGGAAGCCCAGATCTAGTCTCTTCACCCCAGTCCTACTGATACGGAGAGAGGTAAGATTTTGTGGATTAATCTGTTTCCCGAATTCAATATGATTGAGATTCGGGCAATCGGAAATCTCGATGCTTCTCAATTTGTGAATGGAAGACATCCTGCTGAAGTCAACTGATTTCATATAGCAACTGGTAATCTTCAAGGACTGCAACTCTTCAAAAGAATCGAGGATCGATAAGTCAAGGTGATCCGCATAGGAAATTTCCATCTTGAAAAGCCTATTGTGGATGAAGTGAGGGTAGAGCTGAATTGGGTTGTCCTCTCGCTTCAGTTTCAGCACTATACCAGAGAATCGGTCTCTGTCATTCACTGAATATTCATGGGCTACACCGCTTTTTAGCTTTTGTTTCTCTGAGAACCTCTCAAAAATCAAGTTCGGAGATGTGAAGCTTGAGGGAAGTATCGGTTTCGACAAAGTGAGAACCATCCTCCGAGTTATTGACAAAATCATTCCAGGTGAATATGTCATACTGTGCCCATATCCCCTCATTTATCTTGCTGAAGATCGCTTTGAGATCTAGGATTGTTGGGACACGATTATTTCGCCTCTTGAAGTCCTTAAATGTCTGAATCGCCAAATTTAGCCCTGAAGCCCCCTGCCATTTATTTCCCCTGTTTTGAGGTAAGCCACAAAAATCTAAAAACTCATTCCATGTTCGTATTCCATACGACACCCAGTACTTTGCATAAATCGCAGAGTATATCCCTCCTAAATCTTTGGTTCGAGGACTGCGGTTGTGTTCATTGTAGTAATTTACGGCAATGTCACGTGCAAAATTCAGACCCTTCTCACCCTCCCACCGAACCTTTATGGATCTTCCACGCTTTTGGATAGGAAAATCTGCCATTCTGAGAAGATCTTCCCATTTCATCACTCCGTTAGATCTCCAAGTCCCACGCTTAAGAGCTGAATATATGCTTGGAAGGTCTCGAGTTCTCGGGATCCGTTTGTTGAATTGGAAGAATGCCCGTAACGTGCCAAGTGCCTTCTCAAGCCCTACCTCTCCAGGCCATATACCCCTGTCTTTCCTTGCGATCACAAACCAGACTCCTAGTTGAGTACACTCAAAAGATTAGTTAATAAACTCCTTAATCTCGCCAGCTAGATTGGTGTACATCTTCTCCTTTATTTCTCCAAGGGTTTTACCTTTCCCCAGAGCCCAGATCAGCTTGATAAGAGCTGTTTCAGAGATCATGTCCTTTCCGTTAATTGCCCCTTTCTGGACAAAGATATTGTTTGTCTCATAAAGAGCCTCAGTTCGACCAAAAACACACTGGGTTGTAATTACCACAGGTATCCCACGGTCCACAATCGACTTGATTTTATCCAGAAGACTTCTCTCTTTAATTGGAAGATTACCAGCTCCGTATCCTTCCACGATGATCCCTTTGTACCCCCCCTTCACAATGTGCTCAAAAATCATAGGATCCATCCCTGGAAATACTCGTAGCAGGGCTACACTAGCAGAGATCTCACCGTCCACATACGCATTCTCAGTCTGCTCGGATCGGAGTTTGACGAATGGGTCTACCATGTCAATTGTCCTCGATATTTCAGCTACAGGGAAGTTATCTACCGACTCGAACGCAGAGAGGTCGTACTCCCTCAGTTTCACAGTTCGTGTCGCCCTATACACCCTGCTGTTAAAGACGATCACAGGCTCGATGATATCGGTCTCTGTAGCTATCCGAAAAGCGTCAATAATATTTCGCCGTGCATCAGATCCGAAGACCTCCCATGGAATCTGACTCCCGGTAAAAACTATTGGTTTGTTAATGTTTCTAACGAATATTGCTGTTGCACTGGCAGTGAAGGTCATGGTATCAGTTCCGTGGATAACAACAATCCCATCAACCTCCTTGTCATTCAGAGCGTTGACAATCACTGGCAGTATAAAACTCCAGTCTTCTGGTTGAAGGTTAGAGCTGTCGGTGTTCATAACTTCCTCAAAAATTATTTCACAGTAGCCTTCGAGCTCCGGGATCATCGAGATTAGTTCCTTCGGAGTCATGTCAGGGACGAATCCATTTTCTGATTGTCTGCTCACGATTGTCCCCCCCACCCCTATAAGTTTTATCCTCTTCACTTTAGTACCTGTGTTCCCTGAAATTATTGAACCTGTCTCTTTATCCCTGTCATATAAAGAGGAAATTTCCATATTCTTCCGTGGCAACTCGCGAGATTTTTATAGATAGTTCACCACTTGTTCTATAGATGAGTGAAACTTCAAGCGTAAACGGGTTGCATAAGGTCGTGATTCTTGGCACGCCCGGATCGGGGAAAACCACGCTCATGGTAAAACTTGCTGGTTCCAACAATTTTGATGAGATAAAGCGGACCATAGGGGTGGACTTCCACGTTGTACGCAAATTAATAGATGAGAATCTCAGACTACAGGTGTGGGATTATGCAGGACAAGAGCACTTCAGAGATGCGGGTATCTTCGAGGATATGGTGCAGGGTGCCAGTGTCTTCCTCTTCTGCTACGATGCTAGCAACTCGGAGTCCATCAACCAGATAGATCGGTGGATGGAGATTGCCAAGTCACACACGAAATTTAATGAGACTATGAGATACCTTGTCGGCCTGAAGGTCGATCAGGTATCCACAGGGCAGCAGGTAGCACTGTCCAACCTGATACAGAAGTACTTAGGAGGGGATGCGATACAGAAGCATTTTCTGGTCAGTTCCTACGAGGACATTGGAATTGACATCATGTTAGAAAATCTTATTGCGGACCTCCAGAAACTCCAATCCAGGTTGACGACCTAATCATGATCAATTCCACCACTTTGTCTGCGTACCTCCTCTACTCGGAGGATACTAAGATTCGAAGATATGTACCAGACAAATTCGGTAAAATGGGAGATCACATACCCCTTAAGGCGTTGGGGAATGTCCTCCGTAATCGCAGTGATGTGGAAATTGTGCGCATTGAGTGTGCGGAGGCAATAGGGAAGATTGGTTCAGGAATTGATTTCCTGATTGGATACTATGATGATCCAGTTGATGAGGTTCGGCGTACCGTCCTCTGGTCCTTAGGACAGCTCGGAGAAATTGAGTGCTTGGATGAGATTGAGAAGTATTTTGAGGACGAGTACTGGATGTGCCAGAAGTGGATCCCTAAGTCCTTGGGGAGAATAGACCACCCTCCATCCAATGAAATACTGCAGAGATTCTCCACGAGGGTACGGGATGACCGGATTCTCACAGAAATCTTCAGATGTCTTGTTGCTTGGAGCTATAGCTATCCTCTCAAGTACTGGAGGGAGTATACCGAGGAAGTCATGAGACGGGATGATATGGATTTTGTGCTGAAACAGGCCGTATTGCGTTTCATCGCACATATCCTACCTATACAACCTTGGCCAGAAGCGGTAACATTTGCGAAGGAAGTATTCAAACACAGATCAGCAGTGGAACAGAAAGAAGCTATTCCAGTTCTTGCCTTTGAACCAAATATCCTTCTAGACCTGTACAATAGATCCACAAACAGGGAAGTCAGAACAGTCCTAGCGTACCACATGGGGAAAGCCAACATTATCCCTGAGACAGAAGATTCCGGCGAGTTAATATCTGTTGTCAAAGGATTATTCGATTCCGACGACCCACCGCTCGATGTTGTCAGGGAATTACTCCAAGACATTCCTCAAGGAAACGAGAAGAAAATCCTTCTTCTAAAACTTGAGCTCATGAAAGGGATATCACTTGCTAAGGTATTCGAATACTACTCCCTCCCTCTTTACAGGTCTACCGTGCTTCGTTCTCTTCCGATGAGTAAGCATGACTACTATGAGTTTCTAAGGACTGAGTCATTGACTGGTACCAAGAAGATTAGGCAGATTTGTGTGGAGGTTCTCCGGGAAATGGTCGAACAAGGTAGAAAGGAATACTGTCCACTCATTCGGGAGATTGCCCAGAGGGATAAGGTCTGGCATATCAGGAGGGACGCAAGAACGATTTTGAAAAGGAATTGTGATCTTGGATGAATCTTGGGTTAATTTCCGCAAGCATTAAATCATTAAACCTAGGATGATATATGTGAAAATTAGGCTAATTCTCCTTCTGCTCCTCCTTTCTTCCACAATACAAAATGGAGTCTCGGTGGGGAGCTTCCACGGTATCAGTGGAATCTCGGTATCCCCAGAGAGCTTCTCCTCCCGCGAAGTGATCACCGTTGATGTTACCTTCACAGACTCAAATAATGTAAGTAGCGTCAGGGTTACATATTGCAGGGTGTTGCCAGAATATCTTTGCTATTTCCCATCTTACAAAGCAGAGAAGACAGCTGAGGACAAAAATACCTTCTCTGTCGACATAGAGTTGAAGGAAGAGGACCTAGATGGATACACCATTGGACTCCGAGTACTTGTGCTTTACAAGGACTCAACAAGCGTAGATGTCCCCGATATGGGTACCCCTGACTGGGGTCTCACAGTCATCGAACCTGAGGACGGGCTCTATTACTTCGGGTTCAAGCTCGGTGTTAATAACAGCACCACAACCACTTCCGCACCTCTTCTCATCAGTGGAACACTTCTCGCGTTATCTCTCAGAAAAAGAAAGGTACAATTCCTCTCGACCCGAGGATGAGGTATAGACCAATTATTAGAAGAACCGCACCAAAAAGGTACTTCGCGATATTCGATCCCTTCTGGATCCGCTTCGAGAACTGTGTCTTGATCTCGGGGAGAAAGAGGGCAATTCCAAAGAATGGGATGATCGCCCCTAAAGTAAAGAAGAAGAAGGAGAGAATTTTTATTGACATGGGCTGAGCCAAGACCAGAGACCACTCCCATAAGAAATAGCTGAAAGCACACGGAGCGGCAATTATTGTGTAGAATAGACCGACTATGAAACTGAGTAGAATAGTGTTCCCTTGGACTTTTTCACTATACATCAAGTTGTTCAGCGAACTGGGAAGGGCTATGTTGAGGATGAATTTAGGAGTCCAGATA
Source organism: Candidatus Heimdallarchaeota archaeon (assembly GCA_027077875.1). Classification (GTDB taxonomy): domain Archaea; phylum Asgardarchaeota; class Heimdallarchaeia; order Heimdallarchaeales; family Kariarchaeaceae; genus S139-21. Next base: position 236 of record JALWRB010000087.1, on the reverse strand, counting down.
AGAAGTACACCAGCAATCAACAGCAGTAGACCCTGAACTAGAAGGAAGGAGGAGTAATTCGATATAAGGAATGTCCCGATCGCTGCGTTGTACAAGAGTCCTAGCGCGGAGAAAACTATCATGACCCCCGAGCCAAGAACAAGAACTGACAGGAGAATCTTTGGCTTGGAGGTCTTGTTGTCATTTGCCACTATGGTAAAATAGGTGGGCATCATCGGGAAGAGGCATGGGCTAAG
>JALWRB010000086.1 GCA_027077875.1 Candidatus Heimdallarchaeota archaeon | reverse complement strand
TGGTGTGATACTGTCCCCATGAGGTTAATCGCCCTGATCTTGATACTGTTTATCTCAGTCGCTGACGCAAGCTCAGCGTCCTCGCTCACCTACACTGACACATCCGGCAAGTCACAGAACCTACCGTTGGACATGGTCATTGTGGAGATCTTCGCCACATGGTGTGAAAATTGCCAAGACCAGCACCCCGACCTTCTAGAAGCTCACAATGCCTATCCTGATGTCCCACTCTACTCACTGTCCCCGTCCCCCCAAGACTCCATCTCCGATGTCCTCGCCTACAACGAGAGTTTCCCCTCACCATGGGTACTTGGAATGGACGTAGGTGGAACTATTAAGAAGAGCTACTCCGTTGATGGGTACCCCACATTCCTCGTGCTCGATGGCTCGGGGCTCCGTGCCTGCCTGCTGGGAGTGCAGGACAGGTCAACTCTTCTTGACCTCTTCCGTCTTGTCGACTCAGGCTCAGACGTCTCGGAGTTTCCCGCCAACTGTTCAACATCAGATCCCCTCATTCTTCTGTTAGGGGGTGTGACTGGATCTGTCTTCGTTGCTGTTATCCTCCTCCGTCGCAAGAAGGGCAAGACTTCCTAATCACGGGAGAACAACACTCTGCGCCCGATCACCGTGTGCCTCACTCTGTAGTCGGGTGTCCTGAATGCAGGATCTAGCTCCGTGTCCGTACTCTGCAGGGTTCTTTCACCACCCTTGGAGATGAGGACGAAGTTGTCAGGGACGAATATCCCCGGCTTCTCGAACAGGACACCACCCGTGGGTTCACTCGTGGATGAAGGGTCAAATCCAGCCAACTTGCGAAAGACCTCTCCGATGTCATAACTGCGGTATGCGCTCAGAAGTAGCGGAAGTGCGAAGCCACCTATGTCGAATCCCCCATTGATCTCATCGATCTCCCAATCCAGTGGGTAGTCCCCGACCGCAATCCTGTAGAAGTTCCTCGACATGGTGTCCGAGACGAGTTTATTCACCAATGCGTGGGACCTGAGTGGTATGCCCAGTAGTCCCCGGTTCACCCTGCGGTCGAGCAAGAGGTTCGCGAGGAAGGGGGTGTCTGCCTCCAAGGTCGTCCCGATCCTCTGTACATCCCTCGTTCCAATCTGTGAAATAAGTTCCTTCTCCCTCTCCGGGGCTGCGATGACGTCGTTTATGACCTCTTGGGTCAGAGTCCTGTCTCCAATTTCCTCCTGTATGAGCTCGATGTGCCTATTCATCCACCACAACTTCACTGCGGGAGAGTCCTCCTGTACGTGTGAAGCTCTGTGCTCCTGTGCAGGACACAGTGCGATATCCCTGTTGTCCTTGAGCATGTCGACTGAGAGCAGAGGTTTGATGGGGGGGAGCTCCGTTCCCTCTAACTGCTTCCACCTCGTGATGTATGACTGGTGTCCGTAGAGCCCATATGTCCCCCCAAAAGCCCTCATCACCCTCCTCCCTACATCGAGCCACGCCACCCTCGAAACAGGTTCCCATACCTCGAAGTACCCCGACGCCACACCACCTTCGCTGAGTTTCAGCCTCTGCTCCGACAAATCACTCTCCCTGAACCTCGAAGATACCCATGAGAGGTGATCGGTGATGGCGGGCATCAGGAAGGTCCCACTGGCATCTACCACTGATCTGTCCTGATGCTCGGGAACCGCTGTGAGCACTGCTGAACTCCCTGCTCTGACCCCGTACTCTGTGACGAGGATACTGGCTCGTGATATTCCCGAGCGGGATACCACATTGAGATCAGTGAAGAGATACTCCATGTGCGTGAATCTTATTACTAACTTATGAGGAGATCGGTCAGAACTCGAAGCTCTCGATCGACTCTCTGAACTGCTCTGTCAGCTCTTCTCTGATGTCCGAGGAGAGTACGTGATCCTCCTCGCGGACCTCTATCATCTCGATTATATCCTTCTCCGTGTGCGAGATCTCGTCACTGATGATGTAGCTCTCCGCTACCTTCTCGTTCGACTCGACGTATTCGCAGTCGGGGCACTTCAGAAGCGGTTTTCCGCTCTTCTTATCCTTTGTAATGTGAAGTAGTGAGTCACATTTTGGGCAAAATTCCATTGTCTTTTCTATAACCTCCTCTCGTCATTCTTGGTATCGGACGAGAAATGTATCTATCTTAGCCTAGGGACTTATTCTAGGATATAAATCTTACTATCTCTGCGAGATTCCCGTATAGGGCTTCTGAAGTTGCAAAAAAAGTGTCAAAAGATCGACAGGCCTGACTTCAGGGCTTTCAGGAAAGGATTGTAGAGGAGTTCGGTGCCCATCGTGGTCATCTCACCATGTCCAGGAAGCACCCGTGATCTCTGATCGATCTCGGACATTAGTCGACGGAGGGATTGCTCCATCTGACGGGGATCTGAGAAGGGAAGATCCGTCCTTCCAATGGATCCCTTGAACAGGCAGTCTCCGACGTAAGCGTCCATGTCCATTAGAAAGGTCGAACTACCGGGTGAGTGCCCAGGGGTGTGCATGACCTCGAACTTCAGACCTGAAGCTCGAATGACGTCACCCTCCCTCACCCATACATCGGGCTCACGCAGTTCCACATCGGCGTACCCAAGTCTCGGCATCCACGACTGGAAGTCCTCGTAGGACTCCCGCTCTGCAGAGTGCAGATAGACCCGTGCTCCTTCAGTTGCCTTCTGCACCTCCGTCGCCCAGCCAAGATGGTCAAAGTGACCGTGGGTGACAAGGACATGCTTGACCTCGATGCCCTTCGCTTTCAAATCTCTGACGATCTGGACGGCCTCGGGGCCACCTGGATCCACAAGCACAGCCTCGCTCATATCATTCGCAATGATGTAGCAATTAGTCTGGACGGGACCGATGACGTGGTGGTCCCAGTATTTCGGATGAAAATGCTCCTCCACATGCAGATTTCGATAGGAGGATTAAATGGCTTTGCATTACCTTACACGTCTTCTCAGAACAACCAAGATCATCAAAGGTAGGAAGAAGATAGAGGGGTAAGGTAAAAGGACCAGTGGGATAGTTGTCGATTGAGAATTCTCTTCCCCTGCGATGAGAGCCGAGCTGATCAGAGCGACTATCCGATCCCTCAAGCGACTGATATTCTCATACCCCACGGTTCTCCACATCTCGTTGATGTCTGACTGTTGTAGTGTATTTCTCAGGTACAGGTTATAGTTCTCGAATCCAAGTCGTATCTTCTCACGGCTATAGAAGCCATCGGTGGATATTCCATTGTGGATACTCTTGAAACTCTGCAGCCTATAGACCTCTCCGTCAAGACTATTATTGATGAAGTTCGTAGGGAGCGTTCCAGAAATGTCGAAACTCATCCCGAATCTCCCCGGTTGTTCCTCAGTTCTATTCTCGAACAAATTCCTCGCACGGAATGTCCCGTCCTCGTATACGTTGAAGGTGAGGAGTTCTCTCCCAAACCAGTAACTTCCTTCCTCCAGCTCGTATTTCAGAGTCTGTAATTTCGACCTCTCTGGCGTCACCCACTCCAAGAAGTAATCCTCCGTCCAATCACCAGAGGAGATCGTCACGGTCATGTTACCACGGGATGATCTTGGACTTGGTAGCTCGAACCACTGCGGGACGTATGGATCTGGATCAAGGGTGAACTGTTGACCAGTAGAGTATGTCATATTAAACTCCTGATCAGCATTGAAGATAATATAGAATTTGTCAGATCTCAAAGGTTTGTCGACCACCCATTCCACAAGTATGTCCGAAGCGGGTTCTGAGACAGCTGGGATGGGAGTTATTAGGACAATGAGCAGTACTGCTATTCTGTTCATATACTGGTGTGTCCTTTACTGTATTTAATATTGTGAGGAGAAATTATACTCATAGAAGACATAGGTCCACTTCACCTCTCTCTTTTTTCGGGAACAAGTTTCACCTATTTCCTAAGTCAAAATATACGGCAGCTAGTTTTCCTTATTTGAATAGATTACACATATGTCTGCGGATAACATGGCTAAGATCCTCTCGGAAACACTCTCGTATGTGTTAATTATTTCATAGTTTGTCCTCACAAATCGAGCGATTATTTTACAGAGATCAGCTAGCTTTAAATGATATAACTATTATCATGAATTGCCTTTTAGGAGGTAAAATGTAATCATGTCAACAGACACATTAGCAACAAAACTACTTCAATCATACAAACAGGCCTTCATCTACATGCTGGCTACATTCGTTAACGTGATCATTGGAGCTATCATCGCAGTAATTGGGTTTTTCCAAGCTTTTAGCGCATTCGATCGGACAACATTCCAACTCAATAGTGTTCAGTTTACAATCGGTGTAATTATAGCGGTTATTGGCTACTTCATTATCATAATTGGTATCTATGCAGCGCTCATTTACACTGCTACAAAGGGAGGAAAGAGCCCCCTTGGATTCATAGAGTCATGGAAAGAGACTATCAAGCTCATTCTAGAGCTAGCAGTTGCCGTCATCTTCGGTATCCTTCTCGTAATCATAGGGGGATACCTTGGACAGATCGGTGGTCTCTTTATCTTCGTTGGAATGATTCTCCTCATGTTGTTCCCAATGGCTGCACTCTTCTATGTGCTTAACTATCTGCAGAATAGGTAGGGTCTCCCGTATCAAACCATGAACACTGGATTTTTCCCAAAACTAATTTGGTATATCAGTATGATATTTATCGTATAGTGAAAATATATTTTAATCCTACCTCTATCACTCTTTTATGTACTGTCAGTACTGTGGTTCCAAGATTACAGAAGGGGCCAAGTTCTGTGATATATGTGGGTCGAAGGTTGATATGAGTGACTCAATCTCCGATAATCAACAAAGAACCTCACCCCATGATCAGACTATTACTCCCTCTCCAGCAGGTGAATCCCCCGAAGCTCTAGGAACTACCCTACGACAAGGGTCACAACCTCGACCATCTGAGAACTCCCCAAATACTTATATTCCCCCACAGGGGTCGCAATCGTGGGCTACTCCACAATCAGGTGCTCCACTGTCAGGTGCCCCACTGTCAGGTGCCCCTCCTCAGACTATGCATCCAGATAATACACAATCTTGGGGAGCTCCACAAAAATCTCCGCCTCAAAACGCTTATCCATCTCCAACTGCTGCTCTTCCAACCACTACTGAGAGTATAAAACCCCCCAAGGACCTCGGGCTAGGTGTTGCTCTTTCAGTTGTTATCCCTGGTTTCGCATATTATTATGTCGGTAATCTACCAACCGCAGTAGGTGTCTTTATAGCAACTATAATTCTTGTCTCCTTCTCTCCAACTAACACTCTTGGATTCCTATTCTATATCGGTCAAATCATTCATGGATACAAGGTCATTAGTGATTTTAACAGAGACGCAATTATACAAGAGATGAGCAAGAGAACATGGGAACATGGCCAGCTATCCTCCCCGACTACAAATGAACCTTATGCCTCATATATTCCCCCTGTGTCTCAAACAAATCAGCAAGTCTCAAGTCAGGAAGATCATGATAGTACTTCAACTAGGAAACCTCCTCACAAATCGCAGTAGTTACTCAAGCTAATCATGGTAACTACCTTCGCAAGTTGGAATTTTCAGAATTATTGGGTGACTTAATGTGTGTTAAAAAGATGGGCGGTCGATTTATTTGCTATAATTACATAGGAGTTCCGAATCCTTTTATATACTTTCTTTCAACACTATACTTGGTGAGAGTTCGCTACGTGCAGGCGGACTCTCATGAGGTGAAATTATGTATATACGTAAGATAGCTAGAAAATGGAAGAACAAGGACGGAACCGTCTGCGAGAAGAACTACTACTACTGGTATAAGTCGATCAGACTCGGTGACAAGGTGATCAGTGAATGCCTTGGTAAGGCAACTGCCCAAGAGTACGAGAACCTCATGCAGGAGAGAATGCTTGCTGCATCCAAAGAGGACGAGGTCTTCTCCACCAGACCTACCATCAGCCACGTAGAATAATTCTCTGACAGAAAAAAACTTATTGGTCTATATATGCTGTTTTTTATTTTATTCCAGAAAAATTTTCTCTGAGCGAGGAATTCTGCACAAACTCTGGATAAATGAATTGACTAATTGTCCTCTAATTGTCGTAAACATGAGTTGGTGTCTCAGATTCTATGAAAGGCTCCCAAATTCATAGAGGTAATCTTAATATTTTATCAGATTCATAACAACCTATGCAGGATTTGTATCTAAAAATCAATGAATTGCTTATTAGAAATAATCCTGTAGAGATTGAATCTGTACTCAAGAGCTTTCCCGAACCAGTACGCACGCTTCTTGAAGCGTATGTCCACCTAATCAATACAAAATATGAGAGGAGCAAATCACTCTTGAATTCAGTTGAACCCGAGACACAGACACAATATGCTTTCAAAGAAATTCTGCTAGCAAAAATTTCACTAGTTCTAGAAGAGGATCTGGATTATCCACAACTCTTCGAATCTATTCAGAAAAGCATACCAAACGTCCCTTTCCTCCATCTCCTTCTGTCAATGTTTGAGTCAGACTACTACCGTGAGAAGAACCCTATCAGATCCCTCTCACTAAAAGAGAAAGTGAGTCACCTTGGTAAAAAAATTGGTGATAACTACTTCAGGATACTAGCAGATATCGAAGCAGGTACCCTCTATCGATACATGACTGATTTTTCCTCTTCTAGAGACATATACCTTGAATTACTTCGAGGACTTCACGATGTGCAGATCCCTATAATACCCCAATTAGTCTATGCGAACTTGGGATATACTTACTTCTACCTCGATGAACACCCGCTCGCTCTGAAATATCTATACATGGCAGAGGAAATCGGGATAACAACAATTCCCTTATTTATCCAAATCCTCTTTCTCCTCTTCTATATCTATACCAGGGTGGGGGACTACACTATGGCAGGAGAATATCGTCAGAAAATGCACGAGATCGTCCCTGAAAATCCCTCATCCCATACTACATCTATTGTTCAACTCACGGATGGAATCTACCTGAAAAGTAGTAGCAGAATCATGAAAAAAGCTCAAGGACAAGCTATTCTTCAAGAAATTGTAAGAGGGGAAATTTTCGACTATGAGGGATACTACTACGCAATAATAAACCTCATAGAACTCCTCATCTCTGAAGTATCCCAGACCAATGCCACAGAGATCTTCGAGGAGATCAACAGTCTACTTGAACGACTTGAGGAACTCTACCTGCAAAACGAAGGATATATCCACAAGTTGGAAATAATACAGATCCAAGCAAGGATCCTCTTCATCAAGGACGACATTGAAGGTGCCCTGACCCTTCTTGATGAAAAAATCAAGTTCTACAAAGATAAGCTGAGTGTCAGCGGATTGATATCAACTAAAGAGGAGATGGTACAGCAAATAAATGAATGGGCAGATAAGTCCAGAAAGAATAGGGACATAATCGAAAAGATCAATAGATCACAACTCCTCGAATATCTCCACGAAGTGTCCAAGATCGTCAAACAATGAGGACATATATTTCAATCAGACCTCTCAGTCATAAGTTTGAGAAGAAAATACGATACCAGTGAGAACCAATCTACGAATTGAGCTGATTGTGTGCCAGTCAGGGACAACCGAAAGTATTCACAGTTCTGGTGTTATTATACTAAAGACACGATCGAAGCCTAACAGTTCTTATGTATTCATCCTCCACATTTACGATTCGCCCAAATATCTCATCTCCCCCGTCAATTCGCCACGAAAAATGATAGAATAGCTGCGAGACCCTAAGTCCTCGGGAAATGGTATACCATCCCCGCAATTTGAGCGTATCTCCTCCTCTCTACCTTGGTTACTGATGTTTGTGCATCTGGAGTAAGAAGAGAACATTTGATCGATTCAGTTATAGTTCGATAATCGGAAAGTAGTGAAAAATATGACCTGAGCGGGATTTGAACCCGCGTCGAAGGGGTGAGAGCCCTCCATGATGGGCCGAGCTACACCATCAGGCCGATTGTCGTACCGTATTAAATCGGTGTTAGACATACTTCCATACTATCTAATGAACTTAAATCTTATGAAATTGTACACGTGATTCTCCTCTCTTGAAGGGAATTCTTAATAATGAGGATTGACATAGATTAGGATATGACAGAGGTTGAGTTCATCAAGGTGGAGGAGGTTCAGGTGTTCAC
>JALWRB010000085.1 GCA_027077875.1 Candidatus Heimdallarchaeota archaeon | reverse complement strand
GGCTTGGTCAGTGCAGCGAATGGAACTACCCAAGATCCGCTTGCAGAAGATCCGCTCTACTATCTATACGCCAACACCTCAAAGATCAATGTCGATGGAACTGTGAGTGCTGGTGAGTACCCTGATGGATTTCCGGTGTACTCTGTAGGTGGTAAGGAATTCGCCAGTCTATCTTGGGCATATTCCAATGACATGCTCTACGTCGGTATTGTTGCCAACGTTGGAGGGTGGGTTGGATTCGGACAGGGCTCTAATGGAATGCTCGAGGCACCTATGGTCTACGGCAGTGTCTCCAACGGAGAGCTCTCAATCACCGATGCCTTCGGTCCCCGGGACAAGAACACCTTCCCATCACCTGATTCAGGTGCTGATCCTAGAGGTGACATCAACGAGTCTGCTGGCACTGAAACCGGTCCCGAAAACAATCGGGTAACGACCATCGAATTCTCGATCCCACTGAACTCTTCAGATCCAAAGGACGCTGCATGGTTCGTTGGAGGTACATTCAGCTTCTTCCTTGCTGCGCACAAGGACAGTGATGTTCTTGTATACCACACAGTGCACTCTGCAAGGAATCTCAAGGTAAAGATACTTGACGACACAGTTGCACCTCCATCATCCGTCTCACTCTCTGAGCCTAAGGTCTCTGGTAGCGACAATCTCACTATCTCGACAACCGCAACAGTATCCTCTGGTTCCGCTGCGAATCTCTCTGTAGTCTTCGCTATGAACACATCGTTTGGTCTAAGAACAATAGGTGTGGCTACCACGGACGCTTCTGGTGTGGCGACGCTTGAGAATGTTGACCTAGGGACAGTGGTGGGAGACTCAATCGAGCTTGTCGCAGTTCATCTAGCCTCGGAGACACACAGCTACGCACGGAGTGATATCTCCACTGTCAACTACTCGGGAGAGGATATTGAAGGTTTCTACGAAGAGAGAATCCTCGATCCTCCAGAGTATGAGGAGTTTGTATTCAACCCCAATTACTTCAACAATTCCGGAAGGTTGGCAAGTGTTATAATGCTCTTCCTTCTCCTTTTTGTTGTTTTCATGCTGACTTGGGAGTACGGAAAGGCTGTTGTCAACTGGGTGCGGATAGCGCAGCTCGGTAAGGGTATTGAAAGAGAGGAGGAAGAATTATGAGACCATTAATGAGTAAAAGACACGCCCTGAAAGCGGGTGCATTTGTTGCAACAGTAATTGCATCCGAAGGGCTAACTGGCTTCCTGACCATGGACAGACATGCTCCCGCGTTCGAGAGGGATCCCGATCACGATATGGAAAGGCGTTACGCCCAATGGTACATCCCAAATGCCATGTGGGGAATGATCATCGACCTGAGTAAATGTGACGGATGTGTAGACTTAGCTATCCCTCGATGTACGGCAGCATGTCAAGAAGGACATTTCCTCCCCACGAGTGGATATGGACCCAATGGTGAAATCGAGGACGCACAGATGGTTCACGAGTACATCAAGGTATTCAAGGTGCAGGAGAATAGTTGGTCAGAGCCCTACTTCTTCCCACGCCCTTGTCAGCAGTGCATCGACCCTCCTTGTGTACATGTCTGTCCTGTTGCAGCAGCTTGGCAGAGATCTGGGGATCGAATGACTTTGGTCGAGCAGGAGCGATGCATCGGATGCCGTCTCTGCATGGCTGGATGTCCATACGAGGTCCGGTTCTTCCACTGGGAGGAGAACCCCAGATCTGAAGATCCTGGATTCAAGGAGGCATTCGAGATGGAGATGCCCTTCTCTATCAACAAGCAGAAGGGTGTAGTTGCAAAGTGTGATTTCTGTGGAAATCAATTCCTCGGAAAGCTCCCTCACTGTGTGGCATCATGTCACAAGGGTGCACTCTATTTTGGTAATCTCCTTGAGAATGCAGTTACAAACAATTTCGGTGAGACTCTTCTCGTTGATGAGACCATCTCCAAGAGAAACGGAATGCGTTGGAAGGAAGATGAGGGCACCAAGCCCAGGGTCTTCTACCTCCCTGCGCTAAAGGAGTGAGTATTATGACCGACGATATTACTATTAATCAAGATGAGATTGACAAGTCCCTATACATCAGGGATGGTATGCCGATGAGTGAGGAGGAGGTTCTCCGAAGAAGAGGTGAGGTTGAGAGGACGTTTCTGACGACCTCTGCCAAGGAAATAGCAGTAATGTCTATTTTCGCCGCTCTTATGCTGGTCGGTTTCGGATACTACCTTATCCATCAGTTCATTTACGGACTGACGGACACCAACCTTTCTCAGAAAGTGTTCTGGGGTGCGTACATCACCAGCTTCGTTTTCTGGATCGGTGTGTCCCACGTGGGTATGCTTATCTCTGCAGTGCTTAGGATGTTCAATCTCAAGTACAGGACTCCGATCACCAGAATGGCAGAGGAGGTCACAATTGTCTCCCTTGTTATGGGTGCAGCTAGTGTCCTTATTGACATGGGTCGGCTTGACAGGGCCCACCACATCCTCGTTTTTGCCAACATCACCTCACCACTCGTCTGGGACGTGATCTCTATCACGTTCTACCTCACGGGCAGTATGATCTTTTTCATCACTCCCCTGATCCCAGACATGGCATACTACAGGGACAATCTCGACCCCGAGAAGCACAGGTTGAGGGTCATGATATACAAGTTCCTTGCATTCAATTTCAAGGGTACTCCTGAGCAGTATGAGCACCTCAACGGAAAGATTATGGAACGGTTGAAATTTATCATTCTTCCCGTCGCATTCTCCGTCCACACCGTAGTCAGCTGGATCTTTGCAGTGACTTGGAGACCTGGTTGGAAGTCCACGATCTTTGGGCCGTACTTCATCTTTGGTGCCGTGTTCTCCGGAACAGCTGCACTGATCTCTCTACTTGTTGCCTTCACCGTGGTATATGATCTTGAGGACTACATCACGGCTAAGCACATCAGGTCTGCTACCTTCATTCTCATCGTGACCAACCTTGGTTACATGTACTTCACTATCAACGAGTACATCATCGGTGCTTATCAGAGTGAGGTTGAGGAAATGGAGGTGCTCAGGCAAGTCCTCTACGGAGATCAGTCTTTAGTCTTCTGGTTCATCATCTGGATAACGATGGCTGTACCTCTGATCATGAATTTCTACCTCATTCACTTCAAGGATAAGAAGTGGGTGTATATCTGGTCAATGGTCGCAAGTATCCTCGTAAACATAGGTGCATGGTTGAAGAGATGGGTTATCATTATTCCTACTCTCAGGATTCCTGTGATCTCGGAGGGTGAGGATGCGATAGCACCACAGATGATCAATGGGTCTCTCTATCCATACTTCCCCTCAACCACAGAGATTATGATTACAATCGCCCAGTTTGCATTCTTCATCTTCTTCTATTGGTTCCTCAACAAGCTCATCCCTCTTATCCCAATTTGGGAGGTGGAGCATGAGTGGGAGGTCGATGGATTAGTTGATGGAAAGACTCCCCAGAGACTACATGAGGAGAGCTGGGGTCAGTACGACCGATCATTCCTCCATGGACATTAAATTATCGTACTTAATTATCAAAATATAGAGTGTTTTCGTAAATATTTTACGACATTAGTCCAATCAAATTGCTAACAGAGTAAAGTTTATTCAGTATCATCGCCACTGTAACGGATGGATATTGCTCATTATGATAAATTTCGTATTATTCAAAATTCTGGATTGTCTAGAAAAAATATCATCCTATCGATTCAGCGTAATTTGAACGCTCAGAGCGTAATGAAAAACATAATAGTTTAGATTTGGGTGTCCTAAGTTGAAAGAAAACACTTAAATTATTTTTCACTCTTTTATAATTATACTACTTTATTGGGTAGTGTAACAACTGGGGATTACTCCCCTAAACAACAACAACGAGGTTAGAACATGGTCTACATAAGAAAGATCGTAAGAAAATGGAAAACAAAAGAAGGCAAGGTAAAGGAGCGTAGCTACTATTACTGGTACAAATCCCGAAGAATTGGGGACAAGGTCATCTCCGAGTGTGTCGGACGGGCATCTGAGGAAGAATACCTCAGGACCCACAAGGCAAAGCTTGAGGCTGAGAAAGCCAGTGAGTTGGATGACCTCTCTGAGAAGAGACCGACGGTCAAGGAAGTCAAGTAATTCTTCACATTCTTTATTATATTCGAACTTATCAGTTATCTGGAAATGAGTGAGAGATTCATTCGCGCTCAGGAAGGCGATCCTGAGGCTATGTTAGAAATAGGTGAGGAGTTCCAGAGACGGAGGTTTCATGAGGAGGCAAAGACGTGGTACCAGAAGGCAATGGACCATGGAAATATTGATGGGGCATTTAGGCTCGGTGACTTACTCTTTCATCAGGGAAATAAGAAGGAAGCCAGATCTCCACTGGAGTGGGCATTTGAGAAGGGTCACAAAGAGGCCACTCTCCTTTTGGGCATGACTGAGAGGGATCTGGGTAACATGGACAGAGCCGAGAAACTCCTGAGGCTGGCAATGGACTTGGGCTTCGGACAAGCAGTACATGAACTGGGAGTCCTCTACCTAATAAAGGAGGATTATGAACGAGGGATCTACTGGATCGAGATATCCGCTGATAGCGGGAACCTCCACTCTATGGAGGTACTTCCTCAGGTTCTGCTTTCAAGGGGTGAACAAAACCGAGCAGAGAAGGTTCTGAAGAAATATATCGAGAGAGGACATGCTCAAAGTGCCATTACCTTGGGTCTACTTTTGGACGAGAGGGGTGACGAGTCTGCTGTTGACTTCCTGAAGCAAGGGATAACGCTTGGACACCCGATGGGTGAGGTCATATTGGCTAATCACTACTTTGTGCACGAGCGTTACAATCTCTCAGAGAAGTATTTCAGAGATGGTCTCTCTAAATCTCGGAGCATCGAAGGGACCCTCGGTCTAGGGGTTTTACTCTGTGAGCTCGATAGAACTGAGGAAGGTATCGATCTTCTCAAGGAGGCTGCAGAGTATGGGAGTGTCGATGCACTTTACAATTTGGGTGTCACCTACTACAACTTGGGTGACCATCTCACAGCAGAAGAGTGGCTTTTGAAAGCTATGGATAAAGGAGATAAAGATGCTGAGAGTTTTTACAACCAGAAGTTCAAAAAAATAGCGCAAAATTAACTCTCGGTGAGATTCCCTTTAAATTTCCATAATTTCACTCAGAATTTGTCATAGGGGTTGTTGGAAGTGCAAGACACATCAAATAAATTCAAGAAGGATTCGGAACGCGTACCGACTGTTAAATTGGTGGTGGTAGGCCCTGGGGAAGCTGGTAAGACGTCATTGCTCAAAATCTACTCCTTGCTCATGCGGATTACCAAACCTGAGAATGTCCTGAGCAAGACGACAAAGATAGCTAATCCTTTTGAGGAAACGGCGATGTTTGACCAGACAGTTTTTGGTCTGGGTACGAAGGTCCGTGACGAAAGGGAAATTCCAGTAATCAAGTATGCTTTGTACACCGTAGCTGGGCAGAGACGGTATCGCGACGCACGTAAAATCGTGCTTAATGGGGCGGACGGCCTGATCTTATTGCTTGACCCAACCAACCCCAGTGGGAATGTTGAGTCATTGCGCGAACTACAACAGTTCTTAGGTGATGTCAACAATCTCCCATTTGCAATTGCCATCAACAAATGCGACCTTCCAGACTTACCGTCTCAAAATGAGACTCTCCAAGCACTGGTCAAGGCTGGTATCACGGACTCTCTGAATGACCTCAACGTCCATAATATATCCACTTTAAATGCTCGTAATGCACTCCTTGGTCTACTTAACATTGACCCATCAGATCTTTTCACCGAGGATGGTCTTCTGAAAACAGAGCACTTCCCTGAGGTGGTTAGTGACATCATCTCCATGGTCAATGGTCTGACCAAAGAAGTTATTGAGTCCAAGCTCAGGTGAATCTACTTTAGGATGACGTTCGGGTTGCTCTGATTGCCCTGGTTGTACTCAAGGACGACAGCACCCAACATCTCGAATTTGTGGATCTCTTCAGAACACCTTTGGGGGCTGACCCCGAGACGCATTGCAAGGAACCTCAATGGAATTTTGCGTTCCTTGTTCAGGATAGTGTGCAGTTGCTGAGCAAGTTTCGATGTAGCAAGTAAGTTTTCAAGATCAGTCTTTGCAGGCCCTGATGACCGAAAACTCATTACTGGTTGAGATCTTACACTAGTAGAAGTTTCTACCGGTTTTTGGATCTCCTTCGCAGGTGCTTTCTTCAGCTCTGCAAGTTCCGCTTCCAACCGTTGTTTCATTTCTGTTAGCTCTTTGATTTTATTCTCTTTGTTTTCTGCATTTTCTCTCTGTGTTTTTAGCTCTGCTTTTAGTTTCTGTATCTCTTCTCTTAACTCTTCTTTATGGTTCTTCGACTCAGATGCATTCTTCACCTTGAGTTCAAGTGTCTTTATTGTCTCCTCGCGTTTCTCAAGAGTGGATTTGAGTTCCTCTATCTCCTTCTGAAAGTTCATCTCTTTCAGACCCACCTGTTTCATGAGCTCACGTTCCTTCTCCTCGAAGACCCTTCTTAACTTTTCTTCCTCTTTGACAAGATCAACTTTATTCCCCGGCTCATTCTTCTCAACTGGTTGTTGTTTGAGGTTGGCTAACTCTGTCTCAATTTTGATTACCTTTGCCCTCTCTGCGGTAAGGGCCTCATTTAGCTCAGTGATCTTCTTGCTAGAATTGACAATCTTGGATTGATCCTCTCCTCTTTTCTTCAACTCATCTTCGAGGGAAAGAAGTTTTTCCTCTAACTCGCTCACTTTCTGCTCAAGTTCTTCATTCTTCTCCTGCTCCCTGTTCAGAAGATCCGCAATCTCCATGTTACTCTCACGGAGTTTCTCAATCTCCTCCTCGAGAAGTGGGATCTGCATACTGGGGATGCTGGCTTCCTCGGGCTCTGCACTATCCAGTTGAAACTGCAAACTCCAAAGCTTCTGTTCGAGCTCTATGCGTTCCCTGTTTGCCCTTGTAAGTTCATTGCTTAATCGTGTAATCTCCTTAGCAGAAGACAAAATTCTGTATGATACGTCAATTTTCTCATCCAGAACCCTCATCTGCTGCTCGTACTCAAATGCTTGATTATCGTCACCAACCGACTGGTAGTATGTCCTGAGGATATTGTAGATGACCGACATTCCTTTGTAGTACTTTATCCTCTTGAAGATGTCAAGAGCCTTATTGTAAAAATCAATGGCAAGCGACATGTCCTTCATGGCTTGGTAGTTACTCCCAATGTTGAAATAGGTCAAGGCAATATCTCGCTGAAGGTCGTACTTCTCCCTTATTGTCAACGAACGTTTGTAGTGCGTCATTGCAGACTCCAAATCGCCTGAATTTTGGGTGATCAGTCCCTTGAAATTCTCTAAGTCTGCAAAGAGTACTTCTGCAGTCGATTTCTCCCGATCAGCTATCATCTCCCAAACCTCCTCAGCTTTTTCAATTGTTTCTTGGGCCATATCATATTGTGCAAGTGCTAGGTAGGAGTGTATCATGTGGGTAAGTGCGTGGAACTGGAGAGTCCTCAGTTCCTTCACTCTCGCTGCCTTCTCAGTAGCCAGTGCCTCCTCCAATGTCTGATCATAGTCTCCCACTTCGATATAGAGCCTTTGACGAGCCAATGAGGTCTTTAGTGATTCTTCGGGTGTCAGATCAGGAAGCGTATCGATCTGGTTGATGATCTGTGCTGCCTTGTCAACCTCTCCTAGCTGGATCAGATGGTAGAATGAATGAATATTCTCCTCGATGTTGGACAATGTACTCAAGCATCTATCAATTATTGTATCCTATATTACTTTCTCCTTGCAAGAAAATTCGTGTAATATTCAGCGAACATTTTTTATCTGTCACGAGATATCGCGATAGCTCATCCAGTAGAACCAATGAGAACTTTATTAAGAGTGGACACAGCGAGTGCATTAGGTAATTGATTTGAGTGCGAATGAAACCAGCGAAGCTCCCGTCCAAGACTTTTCGGCCGACGACAAGTGGGTTATTCTTAATGCGATGTTCCAGAAACTCGGTCTGGTCCGACAGCACCTTGACAGTTTCAACAACTTCGTCAAGTACGGGCTGAACCAGGTCATAGAAGAGGAAGCAGTGATCGAACCTGAGGATGTCACCGATCTCGTCCGGGTCAAACTTGAGAAGATCGAGGTACGTAAACCAGAGGTTCGGGAGGCTAATGG
>JALWRB010000084.1 GCA_027077875.1 Candidatus Heimdallarchaeota archaeon | reverse complement strand
ATGTTGACAGAAACCTTGCCGTTCGCATCTGTTGTCAAACTACCTGAGTTAATAGTATAGTCTGACGCTCCGAGGATGTAGACAAAGCTTGTCGACTGCAGGACATTGGTGTCAAAGTCATTGTAGGTGTTAATCGTCAGACCGTTGTAGAAGTCATACTCAACAGCAACTAACTTCATCGCAATGCCAGATATTCCTGGGGTTGATCCTCCGAGGAGAGCAGTCGTTGATATCAGGGTTGCATTGAGTATCCACGGATCGCTGGGCTCATTTGTGCCAACAAACTGTATGCCTGGCGGGAAACTCCCTTCTGACGACAGTGATGATTGCAAGGACACGAGAAGCCCTATGGGTTCACTGTATACCAAATTACCTTTCCACTCGACAATCAATACGTACACATCATCAGACCCCGGTGTTGTTCCAAATGGGTCATCGAAATTTATCGTCACCGAAGCCTGACCCGATGTATCTGTCCGTACAGGATTCGGCGAGACATCTCCTGGCGAAGTCCGAGAGATCATTGTCTCGTTCTGTAATACCGTGAAGTCAAGATTGTTGAAGTCTAGACTTGAAGCAGCACTCTCCTCAAGGAGATAGAAATTCAGGGACTCATTTGCAATGGGATCTATCCCATCCTGATCCCTTAACGTAGCCGTGAAAGTAATGTTTTGGAATGGAGTGGTGATGTAGCCCTGACCCTCAATTGAAGGTATGTTGACATCAACAAGAGAACTTGTAACTGATATCGTTCCGTTCCTTAACCATGCAGTTCCGTTAATACCTATGGAGAATCCAAGAATTGCTGCGATACCATATACATTAGCCCCGTCCTCTAGATTATTGAGATCAGAGTTTAGAAATGCGGTCACATCCACACTTTCTATGGTAACGTTTGGATCTGGTAGCTGATCTAAGGTCATCTTTCCTTGGAAGTCGACGTTACCTGATACTGAAAAACGTCCGTTATCATCAGTTGTGAATGTTCCCAGTTCAGTCCCTGGGATTCCTGAGCTTATATCTGGATTGCTCTGAAGGGAGTTCAATTGATCCTGATTTAGGAGCAAGACCTGCACTGCCTGACCACCAGCTGGTACCCCTTCGAAGCTCACATCCACGCTGATGTTGAAATCATCTCCCATTTGTTGGAGTTTTATCGGAGACCCACTAATACTCTCTCCACTGTCGATGCTCAGATCAATTGTTGCAGAAGATCCTAAACTGTTTCTACCAAACTCAATAATGCCATTGCTAAGTAGGCTCGGAATTGGAATGGGGTTGAACATTCCCCATGACAGTTTATCCTCGGATCCATCCTTCCAAGGAATCAGAACTTCCGCCCATCTCAATGAGTGTTCAAGTGAATACTGCAGTGTGTTTCCAGAGATCTGTCCTCCTGCAAATCCAGTTACCTGTCTTGCTGGGACGCCAAGTGCCCTCAGCATATTGATATATGCAGGCATAAAATCGAGTAAGCCCCAGTCAAGGCCGGGGGTGTTTATAGCCTTGTAGAAATAGAGACCTCTGTCAATGGATCCTGCAAAGTCTGTATCGAGGTTCTCGTAACTGAGCATATTAGGATCAGTTTGAAGTTTGTCGAGCATCTTCTGTTGCATGAAGTTTGTCACTGCAACTACGGTTGCATATATTCCTGCTTGGTCTCCGCCGAGACTACTTCTGAACTGATTGTATTGTGCAATGAAGAAGTCTGCGTCACCTCCTGCTTGGAAGTATGAGTCGGGCAATGACTTCTTACCCCAAACGGTGTCAATACCTGTGTAAGTTTCAGTTCCTTCAGTTATGGTATCGAACAGAACGTCGGGTATCCGATCTGAGTACTTGTTCTTGAGAGAGGGTAGAATTGTATTATAATCGCTGATTTTGTATGGCGTTGAAGTTATCAAGGATTTCTTCTCTGCGATAAAGTAAGCGTCATAGATTATACCTCCAGATGTCCCTGACTGTGAGAGGGATGCTGAAATAGAAGGGTCTTCATTAAGAGTCTTATACACAGTGGGTGTTCCCGCTAGAACATCCTCTCCATCTTTACTCACCATCTTAAGGTTAGATTTAACCAAGGTTGGTCCAATCTCTGAATTCCACGGTGCGAGCAGAGCACCAGAGAATGATGAAGCCACGGTGAAATACAATGTGCTCGCCTTGAATTTTCGGACTGTATCTTCCCCTGCATTCGGCAGGATTGTGAGATTACTGGTGTCCACTGAGTTCAATGTCTGGGTTGTGGCTGTGTCTCCTTGGACAAAATCATTCGAGATTGGATCCCATTTCTCCTGTGTCTGCCACTTGATTAAATACGCGTCCCGTTGTGCATCTAATGGTGCACCGTCATCAACTGTTAAGTTCAGTAGGATTTGGTCTAGGTTGGGGATGTCCCCATCCCACTGCGGATTGAAGAAGGGTGAGGTCAGTCCTGAAGTATCGATGACATCAGTTCTGTCCGATTCGTCCCTTATCTGCCTGATATCACCAGGATAGTTGATGAATGGAGAGAGTACGGAGCTAATTATGAGATATGCGAAGATAACCGACATGACCTGTCTAAATGCGATTCCGTATTTCTTGATTGAAATTCCCTGGGTGATGAGGGCATAACCAAGAAATCCAAACACTCCGACAGCTGCAATATTCGTGAAGATAGCTCTGTAGAATATCTCCATACTGTCAAAGATACTATAGACGAGAGATGATGCTCCCCCAAAATAGCTCTCGACCGAACCTGCAGCGTATGTCTGCGCTGCACCAGCAAATAGCAACGATACCGTACCTAACAGAGTAGTTGGGATTCTCTTGGGTTTGAATGCTTGCACCTTTGATAGTGGGTTGGTTCTGGTCTTTCTCTTCTTGAATTTCACGACCCTGACATTGCCATGTTCATCGACAATCGTCTTGGTGACGCCTCGTCTTCTCTTTCTCTTCGAACTTCTTGTACTCATACATTCACCCTAATTTGCTCTTTTCGGACTCCCTGCTAACAGGAATCCTGAGTAAGTCGATTTAGAATCAAATTTAGTTCGGATTTTCTCTTCTAAAAAGAGTTCGCATCAAAGTTAGGCAATCGATGAGAACTACGACCTCCATAAAACAGGTTGTCATTTAGATTGAAATTTTGCCTATACATTTTTCCTTTATGAACTGATATATCTCATCGGTTATCTGTTCCTCGTCCTTCTCTGCATCTATCCTGATAAACTCTGTACTAAATTCTCTGTAAAGGTCCTGAATTTGCCGCAAACTATCAGAATTCTCAAACTTCTCTAGATCCGTATCTCCCTTATCCGAAATCCTCTTGATTGCAGTTTGGTAAGAAACATCCAGATAAAAGGTGATATCTGCATCCGGTGCAAATTTGTTAATTTCCCTTATCCAGTCCAATGGCGCTCCCTGAGATTGTTGATATACAAACGAAGACAGTTTGTAGCGATCAGATATCACTATATATCCCTTGTTGAGTAGGGGCTCTATCTCGGAGAAATAGTGTTCCAGTCGGTCAGCTGCAAATACGAGTGCATCCACCCTCACGTCAGATTTCTCGTCCTTCAAGTATTTTCTGCATAGAAGTCCCGTAGCTGATCTTGTGGGTTCGCATGTCCCTGTTGCTAAGTATCCCTCTTTTTCCAACCTATCGACAAGGGCAGATACCTGTGAGGTTTTCCCTGAACCATCTATGCCCTCTAAAACTATGAAACATCCTCTTTTGTCCAATCTTCTTCAAGCTAGAGATTCATCCAATAATAAAATATGATTCTTTGACAACGAGTGAGGTTATCCCCGACGAAAGATTAAATTAATCTCTGACTCTATTCTCCTTGTGGAATTCGTCGATCTAAGATCTGATACTGTAACAAAGCCCACTGAAGAGATGCGAGATGCTGCGCGAAACGCCAAAGTTGGGGATGATGTGTGGGGTGATGACCCTACTGCTCAAGAATTGGAGGCGTATGCAGCTGATCTACTGGGGAAAGAGGAGGCAATGTTTGTTTCATCAGGTACGATGGGAAATATCGTCCCCATACTGTCACTGACTCGTCCTGGAGATCAAGTTCTTCTCGAAGCAGAGTCACATACTTACAACTACGAGGTAGGAGGCATATCTGCGCTTGCGGGTGCTATCCCTAAATTGATTCACTCTGAGTACGGAAACATAACCTCAGAGCAGATCTCGAATGCCATTCTCCCAGAGAATGTCCATTTCCCCGAAACAACATTGTTGTGTCTTGAGAACACTCATAGCAGGCATGGTGGTATAGCTCTCTCACCTAGTGAGATCGCTGGACCATCCCAGACTGCACATGATTATGGTCTGAAGGTACACTTGGATGGCGCTCGATTATTCAATGCAGTGATTCACCATGAGGTTGATGTGAAGGAATACACAAAGCATGTCGATACTGTCCAAATCTGTCTTTCTAAGGGTTTGAGCGCTCCAATTGGCTCAATCGTGGCATCTGATGAGGAGACAATGAAAATCGCTCGAAAGAAGAGGAAGATGCTGGGTGGAGGGATGAGGCAGGTTGGCATAATCGCTGCTCCCGGACTCGTGGCGCTCAAGACAATGAGGGACCGGCTCAAGGAAGACCACGATACCGCCAGAGCGTTATCTTCAGGTTTCAAATCCTTAGGATTCAAGATTGTCGAACCCCAGACCAACATCTTAGTCATTTACACAGACGGAATCTTTGAGGACGTGAATGAGGGTGTCAAGTTCTTTGAGGAGCTAAATATTGGTGTGGCTCCCTTTGGATTGAATAAAATCCGACTAACAACACACAGGCACATTACAAAGGAGGTTGTGGCAGAAGTTCTCGATAGGGTATCCAACTCAGGGAAAATAAGATAGATGCAACTAGAATCATGAGATTACTTTGTTTAAATTGATGTTTCCTCGTTAGCTTTTTGAATTACCAATCTCCTAGGAAGTTGTCAAAGGATAGTGAAGCGTATGGCAAAAGAATTTTCTTCCAATGAGAGTAGTTCTGGCGGACTTTTTGATCTTTCTATTAATGTGAGAGGAATCCTTCTGATTTTGTTGGTCCTCGGTGGTGCTGGTGTTCAGATCTACCAGACTCAACAGTCATTAGCCCTCAACACCGATATAGCAAATAGTCAGAATCTGATAGCCAAGGTAGAAGAGGGTATCCTACTCATGCAGGAACTACAGACTTCTATCAAGGAACTATTTGAGAATCAGCAAATTAGTATGGTAAATACATTGGCTAATCTCGAACTTGAATCCAATGTAACCTACACCGTTATTCTCGCAAAGTTCGATGAGATTGAACTCTGGTTCAAGGAGATGGACGATACTCTTCAACCAATTCGAGAATCTAAGATACCACTCCCCAATAATTATGAGGAAGGAAATCCAATTGCCGTCAGCAAAAGTAACTACTCTGAATTTGTCAATGAAGTAGGGGGTGTCAGTTCCAACGAAAAATTCATTCTTGACTACAACTTTCAACCTGTGGAATACAAGATACTTGAGGATCTTTTGATCAAAAGAGATGAGTCACCGAGTTTCAAAGCAGTATCTGAAAAGAGTACAGAATTCAACAACCTCATAGTTCAGGACCGAGAGGAGCTAAAAACCCTTACTGACACACTATTTAGCAACAACTTCTTCGACCCAGGAACATTTACGTTACTATCCAATGAAATCAGTGTCATACAGGGAAGAATTAGACAAAGTCTAGCATCTAACACAACAACTGAGAACCGCGAGTACAATGCAGATTTTGCCCTAGAGCTCTCATCACTTCAATCGAATATAGATTCACTATCCCTCACCACCTCTCAGATGATCAGTGCTCTTCTATTGTCTCCTGTGAGCGAATTAAACTCGATCGTAAGTGCGTGGGATTTGAGTATTGACCTGCAGGAGAAACAATTCGAAGCAGCAATAGCCAATATGAGAGATGGATTTGGTAGTGAGGCAACAAGACCAGAGGATCTCACCTCAATAAATACACTTGAGAACCTCCTTCTTCTCAACAGTTCCAAAGGTCTGATCCCCGTATTAAATAGGACCAAGTTTGTGGCTCAAGAATTAGTTGGTGTGACCGAAAACCTCCAGACCTTCCTTGAGATCGAGGTTCCAAAAACCATTGGTCTAATCGAGAAATACGGAGAGAGAACATCTGTTGCTCTACAGAACGATTTGACAGAGTTTAAGGCATCATTTGCTAATTTCTACTTCCTCCAGACTACACTTAGTATCTTGGTCAACGTAGGTGTCATAATAATCCTCGCGATCGCAACAGTAGTTGTTATTCCACTCCTCCGAACTGTTATCGGTCTTACTCGTAAGCTGGACAAGGGCTTCGGTGCAATAAGCCGAAAGGATCTAAATGTCGAGAAATTCGAGGAGTATGCGGGTGGTGAGATTGGGCGTATTCAACAGGGATACGATATCATGGTTAGTGAACTCCGGAATATCCTTTTGAAACTCCAAGGAACGTCTCACACTCTTTCCGAGATTGCAGAGTCCATGGCGGCAAGCTCACAAGAGGCCTCCGCATCCATCAATCAGGTGTCTGACACTATCTCAACTATAGCCCTTGGGGCCAGTCACCAGACGGAAGCGATGAACCGGATCGCTGAATCACTAAACTCTCACCTAGAGGAAGTACAGACCCTTAGTGATCGAATTCAGGAGACTTCCGAATTTGTCAAAAAGGTCGCTAAGAGAACCAATATTCTTGGTCTAAATGCATCCATAGAAGCCGCAAAAGCAGGGCATTTTGGTGGTGGGTTCAGTGTCGTGGCTGAGAATGTCAGAGAACTCTCAGAAGATACCAAGGGTTCTGCTAACGAGATTTCCGAACTGATTGAGGACGTGTCGTTCAAGATCAATAGGACAATCCAAGCTGTCATGAACGAGGTGACTGAGATGAAGGAGATCACCGAGAATACAGCAGCTGGATCTGAGGAAGCCAATGCATCATCGTCTGAACAGGTATCGATGCTTTCAGAGATTAGCGAGCAGTCTGCAGAGATCTCTCGAATAGCGAGTGAGCTTGACAGCTTGATGAGGGAATTCAACTTCTAACAATCGTTATAATTTCTCTATACTATTATCGAAATCAAATACCGAATTTTACGTCTAATCATTTGAGACATATCTCCAATCTTTGAATTCATAGATATCTTTGGTAGAGTTACACACCTCTAATCATGTAGGTTGTGTATACACATCTGCTTATGATGGTTACTTGTTCCAACGTATTCAGTGTAGATTGAACGGCAATTGAGTCAATTATATCCTGAATTAGAAAACATATCTAGCCATAAACTTTAGAGAATCAATACCTCTAATCTCTCGGTCAAAGTATTCAATTTCTGTAATATCGAGATCACTGAATGTCTTGGAGATATATTCCAAATTGCTCCGTTGGTTGTCTGCTCGTGCTGTACAGAATTTACAGTCAATATTCTCTGGCATGATCTGGTTTACTACAAGATTATTTACAGCTATTTCAAAACCCTTTAACTGTGCCAGTAGTCTCTCTGACTCATTTATGGCCATAACTGTAGGGATGGTAACGATGACGAACTCTGTATGAGAGGAATCTTGGAAGAATTCTCTTACTTTGATGACAAGTTTCTTGATTTCTTCCAGAACATCGATGGATCTATCCTGCTTTGGTGGTTGACCTGAGAGAAAAGCTCTGAATGTTCCCATGATATTCCCGAGCTTGGATCGAACCTTCATGGCTTTGACAATGAAAGTATCCATAAAATCGGGTAGGGAGAGCAACCTGATAGTGTGACCTGTTGGAGCTGTGTCAAAAACTACCTTGGTGAAGCTCTTGTACTCCTCGGAATTGAGAAGCTGGATGACCTTGGCGAGTGCAACTGCCTCGTCCAATCCTGGTGGAGCAGTCTCAACCAGATCTCCGAACTCGTCTATACCGAGGGATTGTAATGTGCTTGTAAACTCACTTACCTGATCATCTGCACCTGAAATCCCCAAGATATCAGCAAATGATTCACCTGCCTCCGTCGCATTGACCTCCATACCATATAGATTGTCATTAAATCCCTCAATCTTGACTGCTTCACCCCCACTCAGATCCACTCCAAATGAGTCCGAGATTGAGTGCGCTGGGTCTGTTGAGATAATTAATGTCTTTTCTCCCTCAAGAGCGAAACGTGTCGCAATGGCACATGAGGTTGTGGTCTTTCCCACCCCTCCTTTCCCACCAACAAGAACAAATCTTTTCTCCTTATCAGTAAGCAGGTCTCGTAATGTCATCTTTTACCCTCAAATACGTACTTGTTTATTAGGTAGAGAATGATGGGTATCAAGGCAATCAGGACAATTGAAATGAAGAGGTTCCTCCACTCTGTATCCTTGGTCACGGGTGGCTCCTCGTACGTGACTGTCATTCTATAGTACGCCGAGACAGCTACGTACTCTGTCCCCTCTGCATCTTCATATGAGATCGTGGTACTTTCTATGGTGTAAGTACCTTCCTTGACAAACTCTATCTGGTAAGAGTATGAGAACGTAGCATTAGGGCCAATCTCTACCCATTTTCGCTCATCAAATCCCTTGATGTTGGTCACCGAGAAATTCTCGAATTGGGGCTCTACAACGACTGGATTATAGGCAGTTTTAGTACCTACATTGGTGAAGTTTACATATACTGTGACTACCTGACCTGGTTCAACTCGTTGGTCCGAGTCTATCCATTTCTCAATTTTCAAACTTGGGGCAGGAACTTTATCCTGTAGATCGCTAGAAACGGGTTTTGCTCCAGACAAGCCAATTCCCAGAACTAATAGAATTAGCATAGAGACTACAATTAACTTAGAGAATTTCTTCATTTTCACATCTTCGATAAATTTGATTCTTATAAATCTAACATTTAGTTCCTTGGAATTAGTGCAAGTTAGGACTCGTCTACAAATGACACAGGTGTCCTTCCAAGAAAATTTCTTCCATCTATATCAATCCCAACGATCAGTGAGTTAGAATCTGAAGAAAATATATCTGAGCGGAAGGAGAGAGAGACCAAATTATTCCCGCGATCTATATTGATCGAGAGATTATCATACTCTATCCCTCTCCAGGAAGCATAAGTTAATCTGCCATCCCCTGTCGAGTGAATCACGCCCCTCCAGTTGAAGTGAGTACCGTTAAATGATGCTTCGTGGGTATTGATAAAGGTTATACTGTGGGTCGATTTGGTTAAACTTAGGATCAGCGTCGCGAGCAGTCCTAACATTGCTATGGTTACGATTATCAGCAGGACCACACCAATTATGGGCGATACGGATCTCTTCCTTAACATAGATTGAAGTATATTTATTCTACTTTTAGACCTATCTCAATAATTTTGGGAAATTGCAGGTGGAAGAATTATGCTGCGCTCCAAGAGACAGTATCGGTTGGGAACGCATTGTTTCCGCCAACATTGACTGTTAGTGTTAACGTATCGGAACCAGTCAATGCTGAACTTGCCGTAACCCTGAAAACGAAAGATACGAGATTGTTTCCTTCATTGAGTGAGATTGAGAGGCTTGAATTACTGAGGGATGATCCCCAAGTTGCTGCGGTGATAGTTCCATCTCCAGTTGTCGAGACAGTTCCTGTCCATGTGTAGATATAATCACCACCGGAGACGGTGTACTCGGCTGATGTGGTCTGAATTGTCACAACTGCGGAACTGCCGCTGGAGAGCTGCTGGAATAGCACCCAGACGACTCCCACTGCTGCTGCTGTGAGTGCGATAAGTAGCACGACAGCGATCACAGGTGATACTGCTCTTTTGTGTCTTCTAATGAAATTCATCGTTACGTTCTCCTCTTAATTAGAGTGAATGAATATAGGATTGCATGGTATTTAATCTTTATTGAGATGGTTTGGTTATTATTTAGCAATGATTTGCGGATTTTTTTCAAAATTGAGAAAATGTGTTGAAAATTGGAATGCTGGCAAATATTGTAGAATAATACTCGATATGGATTTACGCAAAAATTTTTTCCAGATTAGCTGATATTGATTTATGTGAAGAAAGTAATAATTCAGCAAATAATGCTAAAATTAGTGACTTAGTGGACTTTACCCCTGATATAGAGTACCGCCAGACCACTCTAGATAAATTTTCTTCATTTTTGATTACACTTAAACCTTACATTGGAAATGGAAGGGATAGTATTCCTAGAAAGATCGCGAATATGGTCAATAGTTTCGCAAATCTAGGGAAGGGTGAGAGTTCGTTGAGAACAGGAGAGTCCGAGGTGAACCTAAAAAGGAAGATGTTAACAATCAAGAGCCACCACAATCCAGAGATGAAGAGTATCCCCAGAAACACAAGAGAAGTGAGATAAAGTGAAATCTTTCCATATACCACCTCTATCATAGCCCCTCCATTAAGTTGTGTCATCGGAAGGAGCTGAATCCCAAACAGATAGATCATAGATAGTGCCGCTAACCCAATTGGGTGAATGAGTTGATTCTGAGTGATTGGTTTGTTGGAGAATACAAGAAGTTCGATGATCCAGAGTAGTGGTGGCTCATACGTTCCATTTGTGATTAGAGACTGCTGGTTGAAGGCATTCACAACGCTTGTGTCGATTATCGACAAAGAGAGTGAGCTGATAAATATCACAACTGAGGTAACCCACGTCACTACAGTGGGAATGAAAGAAGTTTGAAAGTAGGATGATCTAGTCCTATGTGGTGAGTACTCGACCTTGAGATTTCCGAGAGTTCCAATCTCAAAATAAGGAATAAAGGTTGGGAGGGGAACAAGTTTGATCTTTGGGCCATTAAATTTCTGGTTCACCCATTTGGTCACAAGGAAATTGAACAGAATAAGACCAATCGAGACACCTGTAAACAGAAGAGAGTTGATTAGTATTTGATTTGAGAACTGTTCCAGCACATTCTGTAGGTTAATATCGAACTGCCTTCCCTGTTTCGCTGCTTGGTACCTATATGAGGTCAAGAGGCCAGCTATGAAGATTGAGATTAGGGTGAGAAGAAACGTCACTTTGGAGATTGTCGTCTCCGTGTTCGTTCTTCTGGGAACAAATTTGAACTCAACAACAAGGTGGTCCTGATCGACACCTAACCGGCTGTACTTAAGGTTCAATCTTGGAGATTTAATAAGAGGTGTCAGTCCTTCTGCAAGGTCCGTACATCTGGCATAGAGGTCATCAAAATCTACCTGTTCACTCTTCTTCTTGACAACAAAAATAGGTCCTGACTGAGTAAAGTCCCTTGAGGTCACCTCAAACTGCGTACTGAGGATCTCCTCTAATTTCTCGACTTCGAATTCGTTGACAACCCCTGATTTCTGCCGGATTTGGACGACGAAATGAAGTTTTTGGTTTTCTTCTGGATCGCTCTCACTTGCAGCTCTTGATACTTCTTTTCCACAATGTATACATGTCCCTTCTGGAGTTCTCCCAAGACAATTCCAGCAAATGAGGAGGGGTTGCGACATATGTTTATGTCACCTTACGCATTTATAACCTCTAAGATGAAACTATCTCATGACCTTTGAAGGAAGATTTAAGATTTCATCCAGATTATCTAGATTAGGAATGCAAAAATCATTGGTGTACCGCTCGCCTAACCTAGGAGATCTTGAAGAAATAGTGGCCATTAATAGGATCTCATTACCTGAGAATTATCCAGTAGGATATTTTATTCAACTCATTAAGGACTGGAGGGAATATAGCTGTGTGGCGGAGGTCGATGGAAGGGTGGTTGGTTACGCAATCAATAGAATTGAGAAATCTTACTTTTCAAGTCTTTTCAAGGCAAATTCCTCTAGGGGGCACATTATCAGTATTGCTGTTCTTCCCGAAGCCAGAGGACAAGGAATTGGTTCAGGAATGATGAAGGTGATCGAGAAGAAGATGCGGGATGAAGGGATAGGAAACGAGATCATTTTAGAAGTTCGTGAGAGTAACACACCAGCGATCAAGATGTATGAAAAGTTAGGATTCTTTCGGGAGAAGGTGCTCAAAGGCTACTACAGGGATGGAGAATCAGCTTACAAGATGACCATTAAACTGTAGTCCGGGAAATCTTACAGCGAATATTTATAACTAGGGACAGTATGCACATTGTGTATTATTCCAAGACGACCCTTGACGCTTGGAGCCGTTCGTTCAGTAAATTTGATGAAAATCTGAAGGATTCACTTCTCAAAGTAGACAGGTTCAAGGACATCTACTCTCCCCTTTCCGATGTGGGACAGATATGTAGGAAGGAGGGGGTTCAACTCAAGGGTATAACCTTCAGACGAAATGGCTCTAATCGTTACCCAATCAGGAATATCGTCCGTGTTGTGGCAAAACTTGGGGAGTTGGAATATGACTCGAAGGTCTGTGCTATTCATTTCCAGTCTATGAAGCTCCGGTGTGACACCTTTGAAGGTGAGGCGATTCTAGATTGTGAGAATATGTCCTCACACGATCTAAAATTTAGGTGGAAATGGACCGATTTCGATGGGGGGATTGACTACAATAAATTCAGTGAGTTTATATTGCGCTCTAAGGAGTAATTCATTCCTTAATTTTAACGAAGAGAGATCTTAACAGTCCAATACCTGCTGCAAGCATCAACATAGCAGTTGAGAAGACATAGTGGCTTGTGAAACTGATGTTGTTACTAACTTGGACATATGAATATGCTCCAGCTACAATAAACACAATAGCTTCGATAATGGAGAGAAATCTGTATATTCCGCCTGATGTAGTCATCAAGAATCCTACAATCATAAGTAATACACCTGTTAGCAGGTAGGCAGCTGCGAGCATGATGACACCCTCTTTCATAGGCCAGATTGCATCCCACCTATTCAGACCTAAATAGCTCTGTCCGATGAATCCATAGAAGAGAACTGTACTCGAAATGAAGAGCGCCATACCGTCTAAGGCAACAGCGTAGTTCCTCTTAGCGAATCCTATTGTCGAGGTAATGATGAAGAGGAGGATTGAGGCTAAGGACGTCACAGTTATGATGAAAAGAGCATACTGCATCTTGGCGATGACTGTCTCATCCACCGTCTCTACAAGACCATAGACTGCACCATTAATTAGATCCGATGGGCCGTATCCGAGCAGACCCGGGATCTCCAAATTATATAATGCTGATAGAAATACTAGGTTGGATATGGTGAGAAGTACGATTCCCAGAGTAAAAGGCTTGGTGGGCGTCTCCAAACGAATTGTCTTGGTCGTGAGTTTGGTTGAGAGTTTTGATGCCTGCTCGACACTCTTACCAGTTATCTCCTGGTACTGCTTAGAGAGCTTTTTGTGGTACAGTCTAAGCTCGTCCCTCTTCTTCAATAGGTCGTCTGACTTATCACCCGAGTCAATTGAGTTCTCAATCTCATCAAGCTCCTTAGCGACAGAATCCAGTTCCATCCTCAATGTAGATCTTATTCTTCTACGATTATCCACAAGTAAATGTAATTCTAGTTGCTTTAAATGCTTTTGAAATGATATAAATCAGAGATTAATCTAGAGCAACTTTCGAAGTTGTTCAATTTTCGATTCCAAAGCCTGCTTGGCATGTACTGGTGACAAGGACTCTGGGTTATAACTGAACACCCATGATCGGAGGTCCCTATGATAAGTTAGATATTCACCTACATCCAAGTTAGGAATGAATCGTCTGATCTTATCATCGAACAGGTGATCCAAGTCACTGTCATGAGAGAACTTTCTACGGAGTTTGAAAAGTATGACTTCAGAATTAGAGACAACCCATGGGTCGAACTCTGGGACTTGGGAGATGCTGATGAGGAACAGTCCAAACTTCCGTCCTTCAGATGTCAAGTTCCTGATCCATTGATCTCCTTTAAGCCTCTGTGCTTCCTCAGTCACGAGTATGGTCTTCTCTTTGATCTTGTTCTGGATGGCCATGTGAAGAACTCTTTTGATCAGGGTTGAGATTATCTTTGTTGAGATGTAAGGTTCCTCTGAGACAATCCAAAACACTACCGTATCTCCTGTATCGGTAGGAAGTACTGTCTCCTCTTCGCTGTCCAGAAGAGACTCTATGGTGTCTTCGACGAATTTAATAACTCCAGGTCGGGTTTCCTCCTCGATCGTTCTCATCTTTGTGGCAAGGTCGTCTGCTGAGAAGTCCTCCTTAGAAAAAGTGACTTGCTGAGACCTGATAAATTCCTGTGACTGGCTGTATATCGCGTCAATCTCCTCCACACCGAAGTAGACTGTTGCCTCTTCCCTCTCTTCCCCTCCAATCTGGATGATCTGATCAGCTATATCTGCATATTCAAGATGATGGTCGAAAATGAAAACTGTCGCACCATGGACCCTCTTGTTTTCCTTGAGAATCTGCTTGGTCAGCGTGGTCTTACCGACTCCTGTCTGTCCTACTATTGAGAGGTGGGGTGAGCCAGCAGGATTAGCGCCAATGATAGGTACCGTTTCTAAAGACACAGGAATATCTAATCCATTTTTCTTGATATAGGACTGCATCAGTTTTTCAAGTACGGGAATATCAGGGCTGTCTAGAATTGTGTGGGGAATTATTCTCGACTTGACATGGCTTTGCTCTGAGGTATCTATCTGATCCAGTTGATACCCTCTGATGTGTGCTTCCAGAGCCATCAACCTTGCCTCAAGATATTCAAATGATACGTCAGCATGCTTCTTGAGCTGTCGTAGAACCCTGAGACCGTCATCGAGGAAGCTTGAACCATCATTGTTCCTCTCTATCATCAGACCGAGGAGGTGGAGAAAGGCGTTGTAGATGTTCTCGGCAATTTTATGAACCTCTTGTTTCTTCTTCTTTCTGTGGAATTTCCCACTCTCATCGTACTCAATGATCTGGTCAACGATCTCTTGGATGAGCTCGTCCTTCTTATTCTTAGTAAATTTGAGATACCTCAAACCAACATCTACGTATCCCTCAATGAGCAGATCCATCATGATATTCAGCACCTGCTCAATCCACTCAACACCGAGAGCAAAGTCGAGTGCTCCGACCCTTGCTTTAACAGCATTAAGAAGATCAATGTTTAGGGACTCAAGGATTTTCGCTTTGAAGTGATAAGAGAATAGGATGAACCAAGGGCCTAACTTCGAATAGTATTCTGCTTCTTGATCCCCTTTCTCGATAACCACATCCAATATTTTCTGTAACCTGGAAAGAAGAACTCTAGATTCCTTTGTCTTACCAACCCCTTCGAAATGTAGAATTACTCTCTCGTACTCATCATATCCATCTAGAAAACCGGGAACATCTCCATCCGCGATGGCTTTTTTGAGTTTCTCTTCGGCTTCATATGCACGTTCTTCATAGGTTTTATGTTCGCTCAAACTCCACTATCACCCTTAATTTTCTACAAATACAAATACGACTAGCAACACGCTGTATAAAACTTAATGTGTTTGGCTCTGAAAAATTCCCTGTTGAATGAGCATGAAATGACATCTCAAAATTAGGAGAAAATACGTCATATATAATTTCTGATTAAAATCAGAATATATTCTTCAGGAGGAAGTAAGAAACTACTTATAAGACTTCTTTCAACAATTGATTAAATGATTGAACGAATGGATGTCTACAAACCCGAGATTCGGGATCAGGCAGAAAGAATCGTTATTCGTCTCTCCAATCAAGGTAAGGAGGAGATCGTACACGTCCTCAAATTACTGTTCCCTAACGCTAAACCATTGGGTCTGTCTGCAATCGCTGAGCTTCTGGCAACTGCAAACAACCCTACGGGGGAGTTTATCAACCTTGTTGACTCCGAACTCGTGGATGTGGACCGGTGGAATATCCTCTCGGGGAGTAATCAGGATGCCCAGCTTCTTTCTCTCAGGTCGTCGTATGATCCGACCAAATTCGAGGTTCATCTCACCTGCGCTCGAACACCCCTGAAAGAGTTCTTCGATGAATGTAAGGAAATCACCTGTGAGAGCTGCATACAGAACCGGATTGCTGGACTTCAGTTCTCCACAAGGAACCCATGGACAATTAATCTACACCGGTTGGAGAAAAGGCGAGTTGATCTCTGCAAAGGATGTGGACAGCTCCTCTCAAACAAGGACGAGATACACCTCCGCAATGAGAGACTAGTGTACAAATGTCATTACTGTGGACACAAGGGATGGAACCCAGCAAAATAGAATTGCTATCAGTGAAATATTCTCACTTACAGGTCTTCAATAACTAGATGAAATCTGCATTCTCGAGTTTGTACGGGAGGTAGTGGTTCGTGATGAACTGAGGGTCTCTGGCGTTCAAAGCCTGGATCTCAGCCTTCACCCCTAGCTCCTGCAGAGTCTTAAGTTCACTTACCCACTCTGGTTTCCTCTTGACAAACTCTTCTTCAAGCATCTTCTTGATCTTGTTTTCGTCTCCTTTGTCTAACTTAATGTGTGTTGACGAGGGGATTTCGAATCCAGAGTCCTCTTTGAGATCACTAGGTAGAAGACCAAGCCATCTTATGTTTGGAACCGCTAAGTTTGCAGCCTCAAATGAGAGTGACTTCGAGCCCACTGTATAAACCCTAAGAATTTCAAACCCATAGGCATCTGCATCCATGACTGCGAGTATTGGAAGCTTAAGCTCTTCGTCAATCTTCTTGAGGAACATACGAGTTGCCATATCAGGCTGTCCTTTAGCAGTAATAATGATGGAGGGGATGTAGTCATAAAACTGGTCTTCGGCCAACCTGTTGAACACCGCATCTTTTTCAATGACGAGAACGAATTCTGCGTCACTTTGCATGTTCTCTATGTCATCTATGGCAGGGGCAATGGCCTTGCCAGTCCCAATCCTTCTACAGTCTATATGATCTCCTTTCTCCTCAAATTCAAGATGGCCTATGACAATTCCCTTGGATGATGACGAGACATTTATCGAGGGACGTGTGACATTAAGGAGAGCAGTTAGGTCATCAATGAGACCATCACTGGTTCCCTGACTTTCAAATGTGTTCACATCATTGTAGAAAATATCACGTTTCGTCATGTGGATATCTCGGGCTAGTACCTCATCGAGAATGACCATGAGTTGGGTGAGCTGCTGTACTGACTTTACAGAAGACAAACTCCGGAAAGCTCTATCAACGGTTTGCCTCCCAAGGAGGACTAGCTCTGACCTCTCGTCGAATCCAATATTGTCCCCACCCCTCGATGGAATGGAGAATGATGCTGATTTCGGCTCGTACAGGGCATCCTCAATGAATTCCTGTGCGATAGCGAGAAGCCGCCTCCGGGCCTCCTCTGCAGACTTATTTGATACCGAAAGAATTCCGTAGGGAATGGATCCATCGTGTTTGTGCTTGTCGAATTCTTCGTAGTATTCCCTGAACTTTTCCAGACTGATCTCTCTCTTGACATCAATCTGTATTTTTTGGTGATCGATGGGGTAGTCGTTGAGCTTCTTTCCTTCCTCTATCTTAAACCATTTCTTCCCAGCTCTTAGGAACACCTTGAACTTCTGGTTTGGTAGGTTGAATTCATCTTTAATTGCCTTTCTCAGATCTTTGAGAGACCATGTTGTCTCGACCTCTAGATCCGTTTTCTCAACTGGTAAAACAGTCGAATTTGTACATTTAATTGTTCTGACTTCTGACATATGGTCTCACCTCATTTCCTCTTCTTTGAAGTGGTCTTCTTCTGGGTTGTCTTTTTCTTTGTTGACGTCTTCTTTGTAGTCGTCTTCTTGGAATTTGACTTAGTAGCTGACTTCTTGGAATTTGACTTGGTAGCTGACTTCTTGGAATTTGACTTGGTAGCTGACTTCTTGGAATTTGACTTGGTAGCTGACTTCTTGGAATTTGTCGTCTTCGTACCAGTTGATTTCTTCACCCTAGGTTTCTGTGTGGCTACTTTTCCAGAACTTTTGGTTGAAGATTTATTTGACTTCTTACCTTTAGGCTTAGAACTACCTTTGTTAGTTGCAGATTTCTTTTGTGCCTTTACAACTCTACCGGGGGTTCTCGGAAGCTTTTTCCTGAATTCTTTTAATTTGGCATTTGATACACCGCAGATTTCCCTGAGCTTTGAGTCAGTGAGGAATACCGCTTCGCCAATTAGTTTGACTTTGTTCTTCTTCAGGAGATTTATTGTCTCATCATCCCACGGGATCTCATCAATTGGTTGCGCCATAATCCTCTCAATATCCGCCAGACCTGCTGCCAAAGGATGTTTCTTGGAGATCTTGTAGTCTTTCAGTATGACCTGTTTGATGTCGGTTATTCCCAGTTCTTTGAGCGTATCAAGATCGCTGACTCTAATCTTCCTGCTTATGCTCATTGGAACATCGGATGTAGAGAGAGATTTGTTAATTACAGCTCTAGTGATTGACCTAAAGAAGTTATCGAGACTCTCAGAATCCATCCCCAGATCTCTTTCAAGGTCATCCCTATTGACAATGAGTAGGTCTGCTACCGTCCTTACACCTAACTTCGTCAGTTTCTTGACCTTCTGAAGTCCTAGGTTCCTCACAGGTGCTATTATTCGGATTGGTGTGTCAATTACCTCCATCATCACGTTAAACGAGTTTTTCGTGATACCTTTGAGATCGTAGAAATCGTTTTCTAAACTATTCCCAATTATGGCAAGCCAAGAGTCAAACCGCTCATTCATGAGTGACAGTTTGCTCTCTGGGAATAGCCCAATCGGATAGAGTTCATTGTTCGTCCCCTCCACGATCTTGAAACTTGATAGCATATTTTTAGCGGGTAGTCTAATCCGCTTTGAGTACTCTTCTGGACTCATGAAAACCAGATCGCTAAGGTGAGTGATACCCTCTGCTTTCGAGGAAATGACCGCTTTAGGAGTCATTCCCTGTATCCGATTTATCGTTCTCCTAAGTAGCATCACTCCGTCCTTAATGAGCTCAGGAGTTATCTTACCGTGATAGAGGTAGAACCAATGTTGGAATGTAGTGATTCCGTTAATCTCGGGGAGAGCTTTACCTACTACCTCCTCAATCTGCTTGAAGGTGGTGGAGAATTCCTCTTGTAGGTTGAGTGCAGCGTTTACCATAGTGGCATACTCCTCTCGGTCTCCTGGAAGGGTATATATCTCTCCCACACCAAGTTTAGCGATGGTCTCTCTCTCCTTAACCGGGAGTTTCCAGAACTCAGGAATCTCCCATATTTTGCGATCAAGTCTCTCCGTTGTCTCAATCAACTTTTTCAATAGTTCCTTGCTCGACTGGTACATGTCGAAATAGATGTCTTCCTTTTTGTAGTCTGATAGCTTACAGAGACCGTAAGGTATGAACTCATTGAGTTTTGACATCTTGACTATGGGCTCTGGTTTCACGACCATACTTGCCTTGAGCTTGATACTGTTCTTTGTTTCAATAATAGATGTGACTGAAACATTTACAGCCTTGCTAATTTCCTCTTCGTCTCTGGTATAGAACTGCCAGATTTTCTTCACACCAATTGAGTTAAGGTTGTTGTACCATCTATCCGAGATCTCACTGATTGTTCTGATCTCTGCATGAAGTATTGCAGCTATGCGTAAAGCGTCTTCATCTCCATTTGCTATGTCCTTCTTGAAGCTCTTTGACTTCAACAAGGTAGAGATTGAGGAAATCCCCCTCTTCTCCAGATAGTCCTGCTCCTTCCCTGAGAATATGTCCTTGATACTGGTAGGCATCTTCAGGATTAGTGACTTCTCGAATTCAATATCATAGAACCTTGGATCGTCTAGGAACTGATAAACCTTCTCAAGTCCATGATCTTTAATTCGTCTCTGCGTCTCCTCATTCAGTCCGTAGATTGAATCTACTGGCAAATTGAGCTCCTTGATCATTCTTTCCGCTCGATTACTTTCGATGCCTGCTGCGATTAAATCTTCGGCATTGCTCTTAGCCACCTGCTGGAATGTAAAGATTCCCACAGACTTCAGTATCCTTTGTTCAGGGTTCCTAATCGACTCAATTATACTCATATTCCTTCCTTTGTCTACCAGTGCCAAGAGTGACGTTGAGGTAACTTTAGCCATAAACTTCTGTAGATCCTTGTCATCTGTGTCCAACAATGAGGATATCGGTCGTTCTTTTATCTCCAAAAGCTTCTGCTGGAGAGAATCATCCTCAATGCCCTTGAGGAAGAGGATGATTGGAGAGTTCACAATCTGTTTTAGGGTCTTGATAACCTTGTAATCATTTCTGCTGATCAGGGACTCATCAAGCGTTTCTGGAAGATCGAAGAGTGAGTAGTAATTCCTGTCATTCAGGGTTCTCACACTTTTCTTCGAGAGTTCTGGTATATGGTCAAGCTGTAGGAATGCCTTCTCCATCCTTTCAGCTATCTTTCTGTAGTTGAATCCGATGAACCTCTCAAATGCCCAATTTGGCTCGACCCCTAGGAGGTCTTGGAACAGGAGATCAGGAGCAATAAATAGATCCAAGAAAGTCTCCACCCCGACAGAAGCCAGTTTTTCGACATCTTCAGGAGCGATTGTAGAATATCTCAGAGAGGATGTAAACACTGATTTCTGACCCTTGAACTCGGGATTAATGTAGTGGCTAATCAGCCTGCTCAAAGTGGAAACTCCAACATTTAGGAGCTCATTTCTAAGATCCTCCGGAATGTCTAGGACACTGATGTCCAAGTCTTTCCTCACCGTCTCATGACCGACTTCGAGGAGTTTCAGTCGATTTTCCACCTTCCTCAATGACTCCGGAATTAGATCCATGTCCTCGGGATAGACCAAGAAATCAGCGATGGTAAATATTCCTGCCAAGAGCAGTTGTTTGATATCTGCCAAGGTCATTATCTCAACGAACTTGGAGAATACCAGTGGTTGTGATATAGCAAAATGGAGATCAGTGAAAGTCGTTCTCGTCCTGATCAGTGGATGCCTCAGATTGCTATATAATGTCATGAGGTCAGAATTCTCCACGTGGTCTATGGGGATACCAAATATCGTTGCCAACTCAAATAACTGAAGGTGATCCTTCTTCTTCTTCTCACTGAGGAACTTGAGCGCCGAGTCGATCATTTCATTGTATCTCTTCTTAGAGATAACTCCTTCTAATGAAAGATGAGCTGATTGTAGAAGGAACTCCGCTACGGTATATATCCCGTTTCTCCAGAGAGTCCAGATCTCTTCACTAGTGAAATCTGTGACGGATGCTACACTTAAGAAGCTCCTTGCAATAATTGTTTTCACATTACGTGCCAGAGCTGAATCCGATTTTGCAATGGCTTTGTAATTTGTGGTAGAAATGGCCCAAAGTTCATGGAATCCATAGACTTCTGTTCCGAAAGCAGTCGATATAATGCTCATCCTCTCTTGGTCGAAGAGTGCATCACTAACCACCCTGAGCTCAGAGTTTAGATTATTCATGATCTCCTTGAATACCTCTGGGTTCTGGCTATTGATGTGGGGCAGGTGACAGATGAGAGAGCTCAGTCTGGAAATTCCCTCAATCATTCCAATCTGTCTACCATTAGCAACAAGTCTAGACAACGGGATGTTCAATTCCTTGAACGCTATTTCGAGCACGTTCTTCTTAACACCGATGTACTCATCCATCAAACGTGGGTAGGAGATTATATCCTGCAAAGTAAGCTCAATATCTCCAAACCGCCTATAGGTGGATCCTGAAATGTACCTCAGGATTGAGAGCGGGAGTCTAACTTCCTCAACGATTGGGACTCTACCTGAATTCTTGATCTCATCTCGAACAGGATCCAAGAGGTCCCCGATTAATGGATAGCTTACTGCATCGACTATCCGGGAACACCTGTGCTTGATCACAAGTTCTTCTAGAGGGTCGCCAGGAATGTTTAGATACAGGCTTGATTCAGACATCTTTGCTACTAGTGCAGCATCTTCCTTGTCCAGTTTGACATCTGGATATGCGTTATGGTATGATACCAAATCCTGAATGCAAAGAATATGATTATCACTATAGAAAGCTTTCTTCTTCTTAAGAGGAAGAGCATAGTAGTACCTTGCTCTGAACCCTAAAATAGCAATATCGAGGATGGACATAGGGTCCATTCCCATTATCCTCAAGGTGACGAGGGACTCTAATACGGTTTGTGCACCTTTATTCCTAGTAAGTTCAAGTTCTCCAGGGTAACCTATTAGAAAGATGTTAGAACCTAGTAGGTAGTTCCTAATGGTCTCGGCCTCTGGGACTCGGTGACTATTAAGAGAAATTGACTGCTCAATGAAGTTGATTCCCATGCCTATTAGCGTAGTTATGGCCTCATCAGTTGTTAATATTCTCAAAAGATCAATTCCAAAGGTCTCTAGCTTTTGCTTATAACTACCGTACCGATACTCTGAAATTACCTCCCTGAAGAATTTTTGTGACTCTCCAGTTATATTTGAAAGGAATTTGACATCCTTCAAGATCAGGGATTCAAGTGTGGTGATATTGTGATCAAGGAGTGTTCTAATCCCCTTAGGCGTTAGGTCTAGGACTGTGATCGGTGTCCTCGACTCATTGATAATAGTGATGAGCGATCCTGAGGTTGACAGGGCCTCCTTCATTATGCTGAGCGGGTTGTCTGCAGATTCCCCGTAGATAAGACATGCATCTGCTAAGGTATAATTCTCCACATCCTCTGTCAGCTCGTGGAGGAGCTGTCCAATTCTCACAGCTTTTAGGGGCAAGAGGAGGATATCATAGACCTTATCCCTGAATTCAGGATGAAGTCTTTCGTCATTATTTATCCACGCATCGAGAAGCGTACCTTCTATCTCCGTAGTAGAAGCGCTGGCTGCTGGAAGGCTGCCCATTGCTATCAGAGGTCGAAGGTCCATAAGGATATTGGACAGATAAGACATTATATGGTCGAGTGAGGGGTCGTATGAGACATCCACTGAGATGAAGAGGATGTCTTCAACAGTGTTGATATTCTCTTTACGAAGTGCTTTCAGATCACTCTTTGTTATAAAGTTGAAGCGTTCTAGATCTATGCTCAGGACCCTCTGCATATCGTGAATCTTCTTGAAAATAACGGGGTCGCTGTAGAAGCTTGACTCAGAGACGTGGTACATCAACTCTTGTGCTGTCTTGATCTCTCGGCTCTCAAAAACACCTGACTTAGATATAGAGCGTATCTCGGCTCTTGAGAATATCCTGAGATCCCGAAGGCTGATGCCCTCTTCTGCTTCCCTCTCTGATATTGAGTTCCTTGAGATACTCTCCTTGATCAGTTTTACCTCGGATTCCTTCATCTCCATCAACTTGGCTATGGTCTTGTTGGGTGTGAGGATGAAGTCCGCTACCTTCTCGATTTTCTCCTTGATTAGGTTCTTTGCATGGTAGTAGTTGACATCTGGAATAAAGCAGACTGACTTATCAAATGTATCTACAAGAGTTGTGAAGTCCAGGGCATGTTTGAGATTCTCGAACCTTTCCGCTGGGAGTCCAGTCTTCTGAGAAAGGATGGGATCTCCAGTAAGAAGGAAATCAAGAATAGTCATGATCTTATTTTCCAAGAGGAGTTCGACAATCTCCTTGGATAGCTCTTCCTCAACGTACTGAATGGGTAATCGAAGAATATTCTTGATGGTCTTGATAGCTTCCCAAGGGAGTATATTCTCATTCCACGTGTCCTCAAACGTCGAGAAATAGATGTCCTCAACCGTGCTGAGATTCATCTCTGCAAGTATCTTGAGATCAGACTCCCTGAATAAATTCACGTCCTCAAGTTCTATTCCAACTTCTTGGAGAATCGTGGATGTCTGCAGTTTTTTCGTCTTTTCTACATCCCATCCAAGGATGCTGGCGAGTTTCTCTGTGGGTAGGGTGAGGAAGTCAATTACCCTTGTTTGTTTTGCCTTTGAGAGCTTTTTAAGCTCATCACTTGTAAGTGTGACGTACCTAAAACGCGGTCTATTGTCCTCTTCTCCCTCGGGTAGTGGGGGTAGTTCTTCCTCCGGGATCTCTTCCTTCCATGAGATGAGGACTGACGGTGATCTGAATAGGGCCTTGACATGTTTGATCACCTCCCACGATAGTCCATATACCTCAAATGTCCTACTGTCTGATTGGTAGTACAGACTTTCTATGGTACTATATCCCGAGTTGAGGATGGCATTGATATCCCTCTCCGTGAAGTGCATCACACCCTCGAACTCAAATTTGAAGATGGATATGGGTTTGCCCTTGCTATCGTACTTAGCAATTGGAGTACCTGTAAGCCTTAACGTCGACGTGTTATAGAGCTTCTCAACCTCCTTTGTGCTCTTGTTAAGTAATTTTGCTATGTCTGAAAACCCAGCGGACAGGAGTTGATAGATCGACCTTATTCCTCCAGTAATCATATTCTCGACGTCATCATTGCTGAACTTGCTTAGGTGGGATGGTGAGAGCTTAAGTTTCTCCTGTATCTTGAATAGTTTGATAGCTTGGTAAACCGATGAGTCCGAAGTAACGGACTCTGGTTCCTCGCTTTGAATTCCCATGATTAACAATTCGAGGGCATTCCGAGCTTTCTTCGTCTTAACTTGGGAGATCAGGTGGGTGGGTGAAGCTTCGAGAAAATCGAGAACTGTGATGACACCATTTTTCTCCAATGTGTCAAGTGCCTTGTTGAGGTTCTTCTTCTCCTTATCTAACGTGAATATCTCCTCTAAACGATTTATGGATCCTAAGAGGATGTCGCGAACCTCATGGAACTCTTTAGTCTGGTCGATTTTCGGAAGGTTAATCCTCCAGCTTTTGGTAGCTAGGTCATCTACAGTCTCAAAGCCAATTTTCTCGAGAGCCACCTTTTCGGTATCAAGCAATAAGTGGTGTATGGTTGATATCTTGCTCAATTTCTTGGCTTTCTTGACCACATCCTTCTCTGAGAACCCTTCCTGAAGTAGGTGTACCCACTCCGCAGAAAATCCAGTTA
This sequence comes from Candidatus Heimdallarchaeota archaeon, assembly GCA_027077875.1. Classification (GTDB taxonomy): domain Archaea; phylum Asgardarchaeota; class Heimdallarchaeia; order Heimdallarchaeales; family Kariarchaeaceae; genus S139-21. The sequence continues at coordinate 3,387 of JALWRB010000084.1, read as the reverse complement.
TCGTGGCCAGTTCCTGTTGCGGCCAAACTATAAATCTACCAACCGTGTTTATCCCAACGTCCACGAGTAGGTCCTCTACACGAACTAGTTCCTTTGAGATAACGGAGATAGGGAGTAGTAATATCGAGTTGATTCTCTCAAGTGTCTTCCGAACATCCTGAGGAAGATCTTGTTTCATGTAGTAATCCGCAGAGAATACGAGTTCTTCGGCACAGTATATCCCAGCCTTGTTCAGACCCTCTTTCTCCTTCTTTGTTCCTATAAGTGGCGTACCGATGCTCTGCTTGACTTGAATAACTCGTTTAGCCGTTCCCTTAGAGAATGTGTCTACAGGTGTTCTTAGCAGCTTGTTGATGTCGTCGATCTCCTTACTATATATCTCTGACTCTAACTCTTCGGGAATCCACTTCAGGTACTCCAGTGAGAATACCGAATTTTCTTGGATTAGGCTATTGATTAGCTCCTCTTTCGTCCCATCCAAGATCACATTAATCAGTTGATCTGCGTTTGGATCTTGCAGAACGCTTAGAGATGACAGAGCGGCAAGCTGCTCAAGGGATACGATGTCTAACCTCTCTAGAGCCGCGATTAGATCATCATAGTCCGGATCGATAAGGAGATCCCTAATAAGTGTAGAGTCCTTTCGCAATGACTCTTCCAGTTTAGCCATTAGAGCCCTGAGAATCTCATTTATCTCCATTAGCTCAGAGTCCTCGCGAGCCAACAACTCTTGAACTGTCGAAATCTTTCGTCTTTTGAAAGCATTACGTGTGTACCCATCGAGCCAAGATGCTTTCGTATCAATTCGCTCAGAGGCGAAATCGGGATTCGCTTCGATGTATCTTGAAATGGCTTCCTTAAATTTCCTGATCAGAAGTTCTGCAAGTGTTGTGAAGTCGATGGGATTCGTCGGATGACTCATCTCGATGAGTAGTTCGTACTTGTTGCTAATCTTCCTCTTCTTGACTTCTTTATCCTCTAGAAGTTCTTCTAATGTTGGGATCATGTGCTCAAGACTGGGCTTTCCGTGGTACACAGTTGTCTGTGGTTCTACCTTTACGGGTTCTTCCTTCGGATCTTCATCATTGATCTCAAGTGTACCTTTGAGCTGCTCTGCGACTGTGGGATCGTCAAGCTCAAGAGCTGCAAAGACCTCCTTCATGTCGATGTCTATAGTACTGTCGATTTTGTCCTTAACTATTCCATTTGTCGTAACTGGCTCAGGAGTGAGTGAAAAATCTGCATCCAATAGTTGACTGAGCTGACTCATCTCTTCCTCCGACATCTGCTCCTGACTAGTTATCAAGATCAGTTCCATCTTGATCTTCTCGACTAATTTTGGAATATAACCCCCGACGATTTTTAAGAGATCATTGGGTGTGACGAGATAGTCCCACGTGTTTCTAATCCATCTTCTCGGGAATGCCTTGGACAACCGGGGAAAGTCAAGTGTAGACTCTCTTGTGTGGAATCTCTTCTCCACCTCTTGGTTGACGAAGAATTCTGGATTGAAGTCCTTCACAATTCCAGCATTACTCCCCTCAAGAAGTGTTCTTCTCTTAATTTTGTCAACCTTGGCCTGTGACAACTTCAGAATCTTGGCAAGTTTGTTGTTGGGTTCCTTGAGGAAGTGTTCAACAATGTAAATCCCGTTCTCTTGGAGCTTGCTAACATGACTCGGATAGCTCCAGACAGGTTCAAGGTAGATCGGTCTGAACCTGGGGTACTGAGCCCTTCCAATCCTTGGATCTCCTGATGACAAAGCGGCGATAACTCTCTCTGCTTGAACTCCAGTGTACTTGTCCCACAGTTCTCCTTTTTCCAAGATCGACAGGATATTCCGGACTGTCTGCGGTGCGTACCTCTCGAATCTAGTCCTTCTTTGCCTCTCTCTCTGCCTTCTTCGAGATCGACTGAGATAGGATCGTAGCTTACGACCCAGTTGCATGATTGCCAACTTGATCTCTTCCTCTATCTCGTCTACCTTATCGATGTATTCCTTCGAAGTCTCAGGGAAGGGAATCTTTGTTGACACCAGTGAGACCGCAATTGCCAGTGGCTCTGACTGTCGGGTTAGACCGTACTCATTCCACTTGATCTGGTTCACCACTTGGGTTATCACATCACTCCCTGCACCAAAAACCAGTGGTATTCGATTTGCGAATCTATAGACGATTTTGTTGTCAATCGACGATACTGCTTTAGACGCTGCGGCCGCAGAAACTCCACCCCCATATCCCAATGCAAGTTCGATTATGAATGGGTGACCTTCGTAAGCCTTCGGAGGCCTCGTCAGGGCCTCAACGAAGAGAGGGTCCAGTTCCTTTTCGATCCCCTTCCGAAGACGGTCTGCCCCAAGGGGTGAGAGTGCATCCCCCTTTGGTTCATCGAATTTAAAGACTCTATCCCTCTTCCTCTTCACCTCCTTTGACTCTCGTAACGCCCTGTTGAATCCGTCGTGTACAATCCTTCGAACCTCTTTGTCTGTAAGCTCGCTTGGTTTCTTATATGGATCTACTCCCACTTCCTCGAAGAATGCCTTGGCCGACATCTCCGTTACGCCCATGAAGTTATGGACTAGAAATTCCATGACATTATGCTCAGGATCGGCAAGCTGCATCTCCCTCCTAAATGTTGTCACGTCAGTGCCCCATGGGTGAACGGGTACGACTTCTGGGGGGTCTGGAAGGTCGTCCACAACCCTCTTGAATTCCATGATGTCGTCCTCACCCTGCTTGTCCTTTGGGAGCTCAATGAGGAAGTCTGCGTAGGGTGTGATGATCGCTAGCTGTCTGAAGTACTCCTTCACATAGTTCCTGGCTTTCGCCCAGTCTCCTGTGAATGAGACCATGATCTCCGTACCGTAGTCGTCGAAGAATTCAGGATGTCCCTCCTCGAACTGGAGGTCCTCGACAATAATTGGTTGGTTCTTCTCAAGGTTGATCAACAACTTTACTCTATATGTTATATCCTGACCATAAGGTCTGGTTGTAATCTGAATAGGGAGGTCAAGCGTTGACATGGAGTAGAGTAGCACCATCTTACTCCCAAGACCGAATCTCCCTCTAGTTTGCTGCGCACCGTATTTCGTACCCGCGAGTACGGTTCCAAAGAGTTGAGGGATTAATTCTCGTTCCACACCGACACCATTATCTCTGCACGATAGTTGAAGAAAATCTAATCTTTTGTCCTTCAGTCGTGACCTGTCGATATCCATAAGTGAACTTACCTCTTCTAGAGTAAGTCTCCGCAATTTCATTCGGATATTGGGGGTCACATTTCTCTTCTCAGAGGCGTCGAGCGCGTTCTCTACTAATTCTCTAATTGATGTAAATACAGCCCTGAGCGGATTGCCGAATCCTGCAATACTCTTGTTCTCATTAAAGA
>JALWRB010000083.1 GCA_027077875.1 Candidatus Heimdallarchaeota archaeon | reverse complement strand
GGGAAAGACATCTACTACATCGCAACAGGACCCCTTCACCCTTCAACCGTCTGGAAGAACGAGGAAGAGTTAGTCTACGAGCCGAACGAGGAGTATCTCAACTCTCACAACATCATAGAACCCGAGGAGATGTGGTTCGACTCACCCGATGGATTCAAGTTCCAAGGATGGTTCTTCGAGGCAAAGAAGGGAGAGAAGTCCCCTCTGGCCCTGCACATCCACGGTGGACCACATGTCATGTGGAACAACGCTGGCACGATGTGGCATGAATGGCAGTGTTTCCTTAGTGCCGGCTACTCAGTTCTAGCAACCAACCCACAAGGATCGTCGGGGTATGGGGAGAGCATCACTAAGAGAATCGTCGGGAACTGGGGAGTGGACGATTCAAGGGACCTTATGCTGGCGGTGGACGCTGTACTTGACCGGGTGGATAAGGATCACTTGTACGTACTAGGTGGCTCCTACGCGGGTTTCCAAACGGCTAATATTATCACGAGGGACCACAGATTCCGGGCAGCAGTCGCACAGAGAGGGGTCTTTGACCTCGTGACATTCTCCCTCAACACTGACATTCCCATCTGGGGTATGGCAGAGTTCAAGGGAGGACCGTGGGAGAATCTGGAGCATCTCTGGAAGCTCTCACCCGTTGGCAGGGTAAAGGAGATACAGACCCCGCTGCTCATCATTGCGGGAGAGAATGACTTCAGGGTAGCAATATCACAGAGCGAGGAGCTATTCGGAGCGATGAAACTGCAGAATAAGGAAGTGGTCTTCGTCCGCTACCCGAGGGATGGGCACGAGCTGTCGAGATCTGGAGAACCGCTGCACATAATCGACAGAATCGAACGAATGATCAAGTGGTTCGAGGACCACAAGTAATTAGTAGGTAACCAAGTTCCAGAACAATGAGTCAAGGGGGACTGTCCTGTACTTGAAGGAGAGGTCTTCTCTGATAACCACCCTTCGATGGATATAGTCCCACACGACGTCCAGTCCTCGTTCGGACGAGATCTTATTCACACCCATCAACGATGTCATTCTCCCAAAACTAATTTGGTGTACCACGAGCAAGATCATGGTGACAATGAACAGCGAAAGGATGTAGACAGCTAGTATCATCAGTACTAAACTCATGTAGCCCATGTTCTGAAGACCAAGAGAGAGAATCCTTTCAAATGGAGAGGGGTCTGCGATGAAATCCTCTGGGGTTACCGTTATTCCTGGACCATTGCTGGAGTCCTTCATCTTACTCACAATTGTCCAGGCCCAGATCGCTATCGCCCCAAAAATGAGGAAGGCTATGCCCACAATTAGGTACAGAATTCGGGATATGAGCGAGAACCTCCTTATGGGCTCTGGCAGGATCCGGGTACCCGTTATCATTCTGTTGCCTCCTTGATAAGATTAAGTAATTGGGAGGTTACCTTCTCACCACTGTTCTGGCAGAGCTCGATCAGCTCCTGCATCATCTGATTCCTAGGATTAAGCCCTACGAGCTGGACATTTGACATGATTTTATTGACCACGAGTATACCTTGGTTGCTTAGCTCCTCGATGACCTTCGATCTATAGATGTACTTGGACTTCCTCGAGTATCCAGATATCAGTGACAACTGGGGGATAGTAACCTGCTTGGGGTGAATGTGAGCGAGGGCAATCATGATAGATCGTCTCAGATCATCCTGTGCGTGCAGAAACATGAGCAAGTCATACACCTTTTTCATAGGAAGAGTGTGTACGGAGGAGTTGTATAATCTTTCGCCATGTGAACCACAAAAGTGATAGATTTCGGGAGCTCAAGCGGAACGAGGCTCTCAACAGTCTGGTATAGTGTCCCTCGGTACTCAAGGACCTCACTGCCAGGTCCCAACTCGTGTTTGGTAGGTACCTGTATTGAGAGATGGCCAACTGCCCATAAATCTGCCTCGTCACCAATGAGCTCCACGCTGAGGAGTGATCCGTCAGGTGTCTCTATCACAACCTTCCGATTGCTCGTAAATGACAAGACGATGGACACACCGTAGGTGTCACGGTCAAATGATGCGCTGACCACGTAGAATTCAGGGGTATCAGACATCAGATATATGGCCGCTCCCGCTCCGACGATCAACACTGAAATAACGACAGCATAGATTATCTTTGTCCGTATCATAGATAATTATACGTCTTCGGTATTATTAGCCATTCTTGTGCGCCCTAGTACACCTCGGGTGTCTCAGCGGACACCCGTGAGTCAACTACGACACGATCACCAGACATAGAGGCCACGAGGACCACGCCCTCCCGTTCCTCATGTGTGAGCAACCAGTCAGCAAGTGGTGTCTCGAGGTACTTCTGTATTGCCCTCTTAAGTGGTCTAGCCCCATATGCTGGATCATAACCTCGTTCCGCAAGGAACTCCTTGACATCCTGCCCAACTTCAAGATCAACCTCTTGACCTGCAAGCCTCTCCCTGAGTTTGCCCAACTGTAGGTCTACTATCTCCATCATCTCCTCCTTCGAGAGTGGGTTGAAGACGACGATTTCGTCAATCCTGTTCAGGAATTCCGGTCTGAAGAGCCTCTTGAGCTGACTTACGACAGCATTTTGAATCTCCTCTTTACTCGCCCCAGACTCTGTAAGATCAAAGATCTCCGCAGATCCAGCATTGGACGTGGCGATGATCACTGTGTTCTTGAAATCCACTGTTCTACCCTTGGAGTCCGTTAGACGACCATCATCCAAGAGTTGGAGGAGTACATTGAAGACGTCCGGATGTGCCTTCTCGATCTCGTCCAGGAGGATGACAGAGTAGGGCTTACGCCTAACGGCCTCTGTGAGCTGTCCACCCTCGTCATGTCCGACATAACCAGGAGGAGCACCAATCAGTCTGGAGACACTGTGCTTCTCCATGTATTCGCTCATATCTATCCTTACCATGTGGTCCTGTGAGTCGAAAAGGAATTCTGCAAGAGCCTTGGCCAACTCGGTCTTTCCCACACCAGTAGGCCCGAGGAAGAGGAACGAGCCAAGTGGCTTGTCGGTTGCACTGAGTCCAGCCCTGCTTCTCCTGATCGTCTGGGCGAGGGCACTAATGGCATCATCCTGCCCGATGACCATTTTGTGAAGCGCGTCCTCCATGAATAGAAGCTTGTTGGCCTCCTCCTGCATGATCTTGTTCGCAGGAATACCCGTCCACCGGGCGACGATCTCTGCGATGTCCTCCTCACTCACTTCCTGCCTGAGCAGGGACCCATTCTTCTGTATCTCTTCCACCTTCTTCTTGGCTTCTTCCAGTTGCTTTTCAAGGCTTGGGATTACCTCGTAAGTAAGCCTACCCACCGTCTCTAGGTTCCCGTTACGGAGCTCGCGGTCGATCTCGATCTTGACCTTGTCAATCTCTTCCTTCAGTCGGGTGATGTCGTCGATGTAACGCTTCTCCTCCTCGTACTTGTTCATCAGGTTCTGGAACTTGGACTTCTCCTCCTCAAGCTCATTCTCGATCTGCTCAAGCCTCTTGCGGGAAACGGGGTCTGTTTCCCTCTTGACGACAGACCTCTCGATCTCCAACTGGTCGATCTTCCGCTTGATCTCGTCGATCTCTCCTGGAAGAGAGTGTATCTCCATTGATATCTTTGCAGCTGCCTCATCCACGAGATCGATGGCCTTGTCGGGGAGGAATCTGTCGGTTATATATCTGTTGGAGAGTGTGGCAGCTGCCACGATCGCACCATCGGTGATCCTGACTCCGTGGTGGATCTCGTACCTCTCCTTCAGACCCCTGAGAATTGAGATAGTGTCCTCCACTGACGGCTCGTCAACGACCACAGGCTGGAACCTCCTCTCGAGAGCCTTGTCCTTCTCGATGTACTTGCGGTACTCCTCGAAGGTCGTTGCACCAATCGTGTGGAGTTTACCACGGGCCAGTGCGGGCTTGAGCAAATTGCCCGCGTCCATAGCTCCCTCTGATGCACCAGCCCCGATGATCGTGTGAAGCTCATCGATGAAGAGGATGACCTGCCCATTAGCATTCTCGATCTCGTTAAGCACGGCCTTCAACCTCTCCTCGAACTCGCCACGGTACTTTGCACCTGCTATGAGTGCGCCCATATCAAGAGCAAGAAGCCTCTTCTCTTTCAGGTTCTCGGGTACGTCACCTTGAGCAATCCGAAATGCGAGACCCTCCACAATTGCAGTCTTACCGACACCAGGATCCCCGAGCAGTACCGGATTATTCTTTGTCCGCCTGGAGAGCACGTGGGTCACCCTCCTAATCTCTTCGTCGCGTCCAATGACCGGGTCTAGCTTACCCTCTCTCGCCAGAGCCGTGTAGTCAATGGTGTACTTAGCCAAAGCCTGGAACTTACCCTCACCGTCTGGATCTGTGACCTTCTGACCACCCCTGTACTCCTTAACCACTGACTCAATCGTCCCCTGATCAAGACCAATCTCTTTGAAGAGCTGTCTGACCTCAGCGGACTTCCTGACGAGAGCCATGAGTAGATGATCTTGAGCGACGTACTCGTCACCCATCTTCTTTGCCAAGTCCTCTGCATCGGAGAGTACCTTCACAAGGCTGTTCGATATCCTTGTGTCAGAACCTTGTGACTTCGCGTACCTGTCAAGCTCTCTTTTAACCTTCTGTTTTATGCTCTCGACAGGAGCCCCTGCCTTCTGTAGAAGGGAGACGACGATGCTGTCATCATCCTGTATAAGAGCCTGCAGAAGGTGGAATGGCTCTACATTGGGGTTATCATTCGTTATCGCAATCGACTGGGCGTTCTGAATAGCTTGCTGTGATTTTGTAGTAAATTTCTGGAAGTTAACCATAACATTGTCCTCCTCTATAGGATATTATGTAATATACATATAGTACAATACCACGAAGATATATAAAATTTTCGGCTAGATCTACAGGGATTCCTTGACGAGAGAAGAGGAATAATATACTGGAATAGGAAGAGAGGGAGATTGGATGATGCTATGTCACATTTCCGCTCACAGATTCGCCAACCGAAGGAATTATCACCCCTCGTGACTCTTTCCATAGTCGTTCACCCCGTGGAATGGCGAACTTCCATACGAAGAGGGCGACAATCAATGCTGCAGCAAGAAGACTGAGTTCAAGCCCCCACAGGAACTGTTCATCACTGGGAGAGAATATATCGAAGATAATCGTGCTCCAAATGACTATGATGAAGTCGAAGAGGAAGTGCAGAATAATTGCCAGCAGAACACTTGGCCTGAGTTTACCCACCTCGAACAAGGAGTAATAGATCACATATGACATCGCGATGTGGAAGATGAAGGCAGAGAATCTCTCAAGGAGAGCCACGAAGATATCGCTGAAATTGATCGGAGATGTTGCACCACTAAGAAGATACGCAAAGGCATTGAGTCCGAAGAGCACGACTACCTCTCCTAGACCCCAACCCAATCCTGAGACAAGTGGTCCAACCCTCCTGTCAATGCCGATGTTTGGTGAGCGTTTAATCGTAAAGAACCTCACAACCTCCTCGAAGATCCCAGCGAAGATAGGACCAATTACAGCAACCTCCATCCTCCGTGAGTATTCAAGTATAGAGGCAGGGTCGTCGGAAGCCCCGAGGAGAAAGATGATATATCGCTGGATGAGAACCACTGGAAGAAGACGCAGGAAGAAGGCGACACCCCAACCCACAGCTCCCTTGAAAAGAACTTCCTTCATAACTTCGCGATCGGAGTCCTGCACAAGTATTGAGAAGAGGAAAATAACTACTGCAATAATGAAAAAGATTTCGAAGAGGAGGATATAACCGACATTCATAGGGTCTGTGATGATTGTAGAATTATTAAATATCGCATCAGGTCCCTCAGATTTTTCCATTTTTCACTGGTCGCTGGAGGTACTCCTCCACCAGTTTCTTCCGCATTTCAAAAAGCTCCTTGGACTTCCTTTCGTACACCCCATAGAGCTGATCAAGATTAACCTTGTCCTGATCCAACATGCTGCGCAATTTCTGCTCTATTCTTAGGATTTCTCTCCTTGTTTTCTGGATGCTGTGCAGACTCCTGTTTATCCGATCCCTAGATCTAAGATCGGTGAAAATATTGTCGAAGAACATGTCCAACTGCCCAGGTCCCTCGACATTAGCACCCCTAATACCCCTTATCTCGGGAAGGTATCTTGCCGCTTCTTGGAGTTCCCTATTTCCCTGATAGACCAAGCGACGAGCAGCCGATTGGTTGGAGTTCTTGGCCGCGTCTACGAAGAAACCGCCACCTACAAAGGTGTCCCAGTCAGCATAGCTACTGGCTGATCCCATCTTACGCTCTGCCTCGCCGTAATGCCTTAGGGCCCTTCGGACATGGTTCATCGCACTTGTGAGCTGGCTATACCTCTGCCGGATGGGTTCCGCCTTCTGCTTGATCTCATGTAGCTCGCTCTCAAGTGCATCTTCTTCTGGATGAGGTACACCTTCCATCACCTCGTTGATAAACTTCTGGTGCTCGTTACTGAGAGCTTGTCGCTGCTTGTCAATCTCTTGAAGGTGGGAAAGGTCGGCCTCCGCCTGCCTGAGATTCCTAGTCACCTCATCCAGAGTCTGCTTAATCTCGTGCGTGAGTGCTACACGGTTCAGATACTCCTGCTCCTCTTTCTCTAGCTTTTCATCGTAATCACCCTTGATCTTGGCAATGATCTTGGCAAAGCTAAAACCCTTGAGACGGTCATAATCCCGCTTCTCCTTCGCTTCGTAAGCCTGAGCCTTCTTCAGTTCTTGAGTAATACGCTTTGACTCCCTCCCGAGTAACTCAACCCTACGTTTCTGTTGCTCCACCTCCTCCTCAACCCCTTTGAGGCTTTCCAATCGTTCTACGAGGGAGTTATAATATTCAACCTTATCAGTCGAGAGCTTTTCTGACAATGTGCGGTTGAAATCCTCCAAGGCTGCTGTTCCACCGACAGAATAGTTCTGGAGCTGGAGGTTAGCACCACATGAAATACAGAATGAGTCTCCGACCTCGTACTCTTCCCCGCAGTGTGGACATAAGAGTGCACTCATAGATAATTGGTGGTAGATGACATATTTCAAGTTTTCCACTACACGGAGATTAACTGATAACTTTGTGCAGTACGTCACTTATACTGTTTACTTGGTCGAGAATACCGTCTGCACTGGCCACAATTCCAGTCACATCGCCTATCGCATAGACCTCGTTGGAAAAGGCACCATCGATTGAGACCCTGTAGTTATCGTCAACAACAATAGCACCGTGATGGTCAAGATCTACTTGCTCCTTGAAGAGCTCGCTGTTTGGAATGGGTTTACCCTCAACGAAGAGAGCGTCGATCTCAAGGCTCGTGGCACCACGTGTGGAGGAGAACTTCACCATTTCGATGACATCGGAACCAACCGCCTCAACGGAGGCCACACCCTCGAAGATTCTTTCTTGAGGAAAGCCTTCCAACCTCTCCCGATCACTGTCGCTCAATTTTGGTTTGGTCCAGAGCAAGGAGACCTCTTTGACTATGCTGTGGAGGTACATCGCGCTCTTAAGCGTATATTTGTGCTCTCCAATTATTGCTACATTCCTCCCCCTGAAGAGGTTTCCATCACAGACTGCGCAGTCAGATATCCCGTTATGGAAGTACTTCTCCTCTCCGGGGAAGTTCAACCGGGGTTGCTTGGCACCCGTGGCGATCACAACCAGTTTCCCATAGAACTTCTGAAATTTCGTGGAGATTATCTTGGGCTGAGATTTGAGATCCAAGGATGTGACGAGACTTGTCTTGAGATTGATTCCAAGACCCTTGACCTCTTCCATTAATTGCTCCATGTACTTCAGACCTATGGTGCCCTGAGGAATATGGGAACTCTCCCTAATTTCTCCACCCTTCGCGATCTGTGATTCATATGGGCTACCTAGCACCCAAATAGTCCTACCAGTTTTGTGCAAGGATTTCGCAAGAGTAAGACCAGCTAAACCCGCACCGATAATGATGACATCTGCATTGACATCAGGCAATTCCGGTCGTCGAAGGCCAATCACAATGATTATTCGGTGAACTCATATAAGAGTCTTATTAGAGTGACCTATCTTAGTTGTACTAAGGAGTTAATCGATAACCACTAGATTATAAATTCCATGTGAATGAAACGTTATGGGTACTCCCCCTCTAAGGAATATAAATGAGCTTTACGATGAAGGTATCGTTAACGGAACGGAGGAAGCAGAGCAGTTTTGGGGAAAACTCCCTAAGGACTTTTCTGCAATTGGATCACTCTGCGACCTTATGGATACAGATCGAGATGTGGATAGGTTGATCCAGATACTCAGGGAATTTCACAAGGAAAAAGGGATATATTCCAAGAGAGTGGAGAGGAACTTGCAGAGTATCAGGAATGGATCAATACTCGGAGGACAGCAACCCATCGTACTAGGAGGTCCCAGCTTCATCGGTAACAAGATAGCTGCACTCGTCTTCACCTCGGAAATCATGGAGAAGGAAGGCAGAAACTTTGCTCCTGTCTTCATGATCGGGTCGTACGACGGTCTCCAGAAAGAACTGATCAGGAGTTACTTCCCCAATCCAATATCCCCCAATGCCACATTGCTTGACTTGGAGACTGACCAGCTACCCAACACTATTGCTGACAAAATTGAACTCCCTGGAAGTGAGTGGTTTGAGAGTATCATTAGCCACTTAGAGGAAAGTTTCAGGGGGTTCAGGAAGAGGGTAAAGGGAGCACAGCAGAAATTAGTGGACGAACGTTTCGACCACATCATTACTCTGCTTTCTCTCGTCTACCGACAGTCTACCTCGTTCACAGACATGTTCATCAGGATGTGGGGGACAATTGCAAACGTTGTAAATGACTTCGGAATCGTCTTCCTCCCCACCTCACACGAAGACCTGAAGGACTTCTATCTCGCACCTTATCTTCATTTCCTCGATAGAATCGAAACTTACACCGAAAAATTCAATGAGATGACAAGGAAGATTGAAGAGATGGGATACAACCCCTCTCTTCCCAACAGGTCACTCAAATACTCTCCATTCTATCTGATTTGTAAGTGCGATATTAGGATAAACCCCGACATCAAGAAGGAGGGTGATAGCAGAATTGCTCACGCCCACTGCAAAGAGTGCGGAAATGTGGTTAATGTTCCAGTGAATAAGATTGATGACCTCAAAAAGATCAGTAGTAGACTGGCCCCACGGGTGGATACTTCACAGCTCGTACTGCAAGATATTCTTAATGTCAAGGTCAGAATCTCTGGTCCTGGGGAGATTGCTTACTACGCACAGGTTGCTCCCTCAATCAGAGCCATAGGTGTGAGGACTCCGGTCTTCGTGAAGTATAAACGTCTGTTCTATAACACACCTTGGAACGAAAAGTTGGGGAAGCTTATAGCTGGTCGGAAGCAGGGAAGTCTCCACAGTGAAAGAATGTTCAATTCGCTGAAGAGGAGGATCCATGCACTAAAGACCGATGATAAGGACGAGGTTCATCTCGCGGAACTAGAGATCAACTCTACAATCAGGGAGGAGTACAACAAACTTCTCACGAAAGCAGGAAAGCACGATCCGGCCGTATATCTTAGCTGGCAGTTTGGGAGATTCACCCCAGAGAAATTTGGACAGGAGGTCTCGTGGATCTGGATTGATATGGCCCTTCAGACAGGTCTGAACGATTATTTGCAGACATATTACCGGATGTACACTACGCACTCAATCCCCGGTACAGCTTACTTCACCAACACGAATTTGTGATCCAAATGAAGGGAATCAAGGTAGCATACTTCAACCAGTGCGATAAGAAGAGGTGCTCAGGATGGCGAATGATCAAGCTAGGAATCGCACAGCAGGTTAAAACATTCCAGATGAAGAATTCCATCATCCTCTCACCATTCACTAATCACGTGATTTCAAAGCAGGACCTTCCAATTTTTGATAGGTGGGGGATCGTAGGGGTGGACGCGAGCTGGAAGCAAATCGACCAGAGGATGATCAAGACCATATTCTCCAGCGGTCATCCAAGGATATTGCCCTTTCTCGTAGCAGCCAATCCTGTGAACTATGGACGACCGACAAAGCTTAACACTGCAGAGGCGATTTCTGCAGCCCTATACATCATGGGTAGAAAGGACCTCGCAGAGGAGCTTATGACCCCTTACAATTATGGAGAGGAGTTCTTCAGAATCAATGAAGAACGCCTGGAGGCTTACGCGGCTGCTGAGGACTCTGATTCAGTCATTGATGCACAGATGGAACTTTTCCGAAAAATGGAAGAGAGAGCTTGAGATTAGAACCTAGTAATTTCAATTGGTTTAAGAAGACCCGATAGATGGATTGTCCAACTTGAAGATTGGAATGACTGCTTTTCCCTCCATGGGAGGAAGTGGTATGGTTGCGACAAGGTTGGCCGGTGAACTGGCAAGGAGAGGTCACCAAGTACACTTTCTCTCGTACAAACGCCCCTATGCATTTCAACCCGATCAGGATTACGTACATATCCACAAGGTTCCAGTTGACTCATACGCTCTCTTCAAGGAGATTGGTAATCTGTACACAATAAAACTTGCCAATAGTATAGCACGGATTGTGAGGGAGTACAAACTCTCAGTCTTCAACTCTCATTATGGACTTCCTCACAGCGTCTCAAGCTTCCTCGCCAAACAGATCACAGACTTCGCTTCCATCACTACGCTACACGGATCTGACACTCATCTCTTAGGGAAAGCAAAAGCGTTTAATGAATTGATGAGCATCTCCCTCAAGTCTGATGTGGCAGTCACCGCAGTCTCCAGATTCTTGTCAGATCTGGCCATGGAAGTGTTTGACCTCGATCAGAAGCCCACAGTAATCTATGACTATATTGACACCAAAAAATTCACTCCAGGACCGGATAAGAGGGAGAAAGTGATAATACACGCCTCAAATTTCCGGGAAATTAAGAATATTCCTTATCTAATTGACCTGTTCGCGGAGGTAGCAGACGAGTTCCCCGAATGGAAACTCAGACTTATCGGGGACGGTCCTGAGAGACCTCTCTGCTACAGGAAGGTGAGGCTTCTAGGGCTAAGGGAAAGAGTAGAGTTCGTGGACCCCACCCGAGAGATCCCACGGGCTTTCCAGAATGCAGCAATACTAGCTGCTACCAGCAGAATGGAGTCATTCGGTCTGACGATCGGAGAAGCAATGGCCACTGAGACACCTGTCATTACGAGTAATGTTGGAGGTACATCAGAGCTCTGTGTAGATGGTAAAACCGGTTTCCTGTTCGAGCTCGATGACAAAGAAGGAGCAGTTGAGAGATTGAGCACCTTGATGTCCGATGAGGAGCTCAGACGAAAATTGGGTAAACAAGGGAGGAAGAGGATACTGGAACATTTTTCCGTTGACAAAATTGTCAACCAATATCTCAAACTGTTTCAGAATATCGAATAGCTAGCAAAGACATCGTCCGCTATCTCTGAGATCGACATCTTTCTCTGTGTAGATTGACGTCTGGCAACAGCTCGATCAATCGCCAGCTTGTAGAGACTGTGGTAGGTTTCCATATTTCGATTGGGACCGATCGCACAACCGCATGCTATACCCTGTGTCAGTAAATCCTTCATCTCCATGGAGATTGCCTGGTGGACAATGTCCATTGCGGTTTCCTGAGGATCTTTGACGTCCATGGTAGTGAACTCTGTCATCGCTGCTAGCACTGCACCTGGATTAGAGAGGAAATCTGGACAGCAGATCACCCCATTTTTTTCCAAAATTGAAAGCCCTTCCTCGGAGTAGGGATAATTTGAGGCAGGTACAATTGCCTGAACAGTACCTGACCTTACGATTTTCTCAGCAACTTCATGGTCTATGACCTCAGTCCTTGCTCCCGGGATGATGAAGTCGGCGTCTGCAGAAAAGAGTTCCACGGTATCTCTGACCTCCAGTCCGAGGTGATGGACGAATCTGTCACCATGTTTTTCCCTGAGCTTGATTAGTTTCTCGATGTCGAACCCCCCGTCTTTGGTGTACTCACAGTCCTCATTATAGAAGACACTGCCATCCATAGTACTGACTGCTACTAATCGGCATCGGTTTTGCAGAATTCTGGAGATCCCGGTTGACACCTTCCCAAACCCTTCAAGTGCATATCGCTTCCCTGCGAGAGGATCCTGACCTCTCATGAATGGGGAGAGGATAGCGAAGATCTCCTCGGCAGCCACAACCACACCTAGACCGGTGACGACGTTGTCCATCGGGAGACCATACTCACGACTAGTCTCAGAGAGCAGACCTTTCCTGACGAGGGAATCGAGTCCAAGTTCCTGAAGTGCAGTCAGGTACAGATCCTCTGATGTACCCATGTCTGGTCCTGTGACGAATGTCACACCTCTTGAACCCGTGAGATATTCACGGATCTCTTGTAGAAAGCGAGTGAGGTGGCTTAGGTTCATCATCTCACCTCGAACACCAGCCTTTGCACCCCCAATTGGAATCCCGAAACTCGCGAGTTTATACTCCATGGCCAACGCAAGTTTCTCAACCTCCTCGATGGTCACATCAGGCAACATCCGTATTCCACCAAGGATGAAGGGAAAGCCGGAATTGGCTATACAGATGTATCCGTGTTCGGTCTTGACTGTCTCCATATATCTTCCGGTGTTTCCTTCGGACTAATAACCTTCGCCTTCATTCCAAATTCCTTTTGATAAATCCGCGTTTCTCCCCTCAATCAAATCTAGAGAAGGACTTCTGTTCCGATTTTCGTAAAAAATGAGTAATTGTTCGAAGTAGCTAAAATTATATTACAGGATCAGAGCCTCATGAGTTGAAATATTGCGTTATTTTTTTTCTTCTCTGAATCCTGATTCTGTCACCAATCAATTGTGTTAATAAATCGTCTGTGTGGTCGAGATTAGACACACCTGTTTACACGAAACGAAGCCAGCAATGTGTCCTTCTTCCTATAGGAGGTAAAAAAAACGAAAGCTCAACTAGCAAAACTATTAGAAAATGAGCCCAAAATTATTCCGGTAAGTACAGAGACCCCTAATTCGAGAATCGCAATCAGATTCGGGGGAGCTGCCGGTGATGGTCTTCAATCCACAGGTCTTCTCTTCGGGAAGTACCTCAACAGCCTCGGATACTACTTCCACGGAGTTCCAGGCAACCAGTCCGCCATCCGTGGTGGACATATCTGGTACCACATCGAAATCTCTTCGAACAAGAACCCCAGTGTCGACAACCAAATCGATATTCTTGTAGCACTCCACGAGTTGGCTCTTGAGGTGCATTTCGAGGAGCTAAAGCCAGGTGGTATCCTGATTTACAACAAGACTGCGAGATTCTCCCTCGACAAATACATGTCCGAGATCGACGCGAAGAGGATAATTGTTCTCGGTATTCCCCTCACGAAGATGGCACGGGAGATCAATGTGAAGAGACCAGTTCTCGCAAACACGATCTCAATAGGGGCACTTCTTGAAATCCTTGGCCTTGAGACCGATGGTTATCTCAGGGTTATCGAGGAGAGGTTTGGGAAAGAGAGTATCATTGAGATGAACAGGCAGGCACTTATCAAGGGCAACAATTTCATCAAGGAGAACTCGGATGTGAGGTACAACCTCAATCCCCCCACCCTTGAACCCAAGGCAAACATTGTGGTCAATGGCAACCACGCAATAGCCATAGGTGCTGCGGCTTCTGGATTAAAGTTCCTCTCTCAGTATCCAATCACACCAGCATCATCCATTCTGTCGTATCTCTCGCAGCATGCTGAAGACTTTGGAATAGTTGTAAGGCAGGTAGAGGACGAAATCTCTGCCATCACCATGGCAGTTGGTGCAGGTTGGGCTGGAGTGAGAGCGATGACTGCAACCTCTGGACCAGGGATATCCCTGATGGCAGAGAACATTGGTCTCGCAGGGATAACCGAGACCCCCGTCGTCATCGTGGATGCGATGCGTGGGGGACCGTCAACAGGTGTACCCACAAAGACTGAGCAGTCAGATCTCATGCCCATCGTCCATGTGTCTCACGGAGAGTTCCCCCGTGCGATCTTCGCACCGCGGGACATAGAAGAGGCATACACACTCACCTTCAAGGCATTTAACATCGCGGAGAAATACCAGATACCCGTATTCATCCTCTCGGACTTCACCCTGTCAGAGAGGTTGGAGAATGTGGAGGAATTTGATGTCAATCTTAAGATTGACAGGGGTAAGATACTCGATCCTGAGCAGAGATACCCTGACTACCACAGGTATGCCTTCACAGATGACGGCATCTCACCAAGGCTCCTTGCACCCCACCCCGATGGGAAGCACGTCGGTGTAGGTGCAGAGCACGACCTTGACTCAAACTCCCTTGCCGGTAGCCAAGCAGGTCTGTACAAATCTAGATGGATGAAGGAGCAGATGTTCAATAAAAGGTTCAGAAAGCTGAAAGTCCTAGAGGAGACGGACATGGATCCACCAATCTGGGATGGAGAGGATGATGCGGATCTCACATTCATCTGCTGGGGTTCTGCCACTACCGCGGTTAAAGCAACAGTTGACTACCTCAACTCGGTTTCAGATGATATGAAATTTAACCTACTCTCATTCTCAGACATGTTCCCACTCCCTGTGGAAAAGGTCAAGCAGGAACTGGCCAAGATCAAGACTGGTGTTATCGTGGAAATTAACTACACAGGGCAACTGGAGCAATTACTCAAGCTCTATGTTGACTACAGTCCTAACGGACACATCCGCCACATTGACGGTGAGGTCCTCACAAGGACGAGACTTCTGCAGTACCTTAAAGAGCTGGAGCTGGAGGAAGGCAAAATCGAGTACTCCTACATCAGGAGAACCAAGGACTTCAACAAGAAGGAGGTTATGTAAATGGTAGCAGCAACAGAACTAATCAAACCCAGCGATTTCAAGGGTGGTAAGCCCACTTGGTGTCCTGGTTGTGGAGACTACGGTCTTCAGAGCGCGATGAGAAAGGCCCTGTCCAATCTCGGATACAGCCCCGAGGAGGTAGTCATTGTCTCTGGAATTGGATGTTCGGGGAACTTCCCCCACTTCCAGTCGACATACGGGTTCCACAGCACTCACGGTAGGGCCTTGCCCTTGGCTACAGGTGTTGCACTCGCCAATCCGGATGTCAAGGTCATCGCAGTCGGAGGTGACGGTGATGGATACGGAATTGGAGTTGGGCACTTCATTCACGCAGCTAGGAGGAACCTTGACATCACCTACGCCGTCATGGACAACCAAATCTACGGACTTACCCTCGGTCAGGCATCCCCAACTTCACAAATGAAGGCCATCACACTCACAACCCCTAAAGGTGTAGATGAGAGACCGATAAACCCCATCTCTCTAGCCATCGGTGCTGGAGCTTCATTTGTTGCTCGTGGTTTCTCCGGAGAGGGAGCACACCTTGAGAAGCTGCTTGAGGCCGCCATTGAGCACAAGGGTTTCTCCCTTGTTGACACACTCAGTCCATGTGTCACCTTCAACAGACTCAATACGTACGACTGGTTCAGAGACAGGGTGTACTTCTTGGAAGAGGAAGAGGGATATGACAAGGCGGATCTAAGTCAAGCCTTTGTCAAGTCCCTTGAATGGAACGAAAAGATTCCACTTGGGATCATCTTCGAGGACGAGGGCGCATCGCTCCAAGACCTTGACAGGATTATCTCCAAGGGCATCAACCCTGTTAAGCAAAAACTGGGAATAGATCCTGCAGTCACAGACATGAAGAAGATATTCTCTGAGTTCAAATAGGACGACCCAAAACCTACTTCGATTGTTCAAGGATTTCAAATTCTTTAGAAATTAGCTATAGCTTGCTCTATCTTGTCCTTTGTCGAAGGCTTCAAGATGTACTGGTCTACTCGTATCTGCTCCTTCAGGCTCTGTCGTAGAGGGTCACCGCTGATAAAAATCAATCGGGTTCTTGTACCATGCTCGTCGTCATAATTGTTGATGTATTTCGCTAGATTCGAGCCAGACTGACCTGGCATAACTTGATCTATTGTAACCACCTCGGGTTTCACCTCGATGAACTTCTTGATAGCCTCATCAACCGATCCAGCAAGGGCGACAATTTCATGACCCAGTTGAGAAAAATAGCTCTTCAGAGCAAGACGATTAAGATTAGAGTCATCCACGATCATTACTTTATAAGATTTCATCACAAAGGGTTATTGTGAATTATTTGTTAAAAATATTTAGGCTAAAGTCTAAGTGATTTACAAGTCAGAGTATAATTTTGCTACTTAAGTAATGATCTTCAGTGCTGTTATCAACTGAGGTTCTAGTCAGAGGCAATCTTACGGACGCTGTCCGCATGCACTGAAATTGGAAGGCTGATAGCACTATTCACGATCTCAGCAGTGACCTGATTTGAACCGTCAATACGGGTTAATCGCGCAGTGGACCCCTTGAACGGTCCGTTGATGATCTCTACAAGGTCTCCGATCTCCAGACCCTCGACTGCTGACCTCGGCACAAGTATCTCGCTCAATTCCTCGATTGGGACATCCCTACCCTGTAGAGCATGCTGGCTCACTCCCCTGATTTTCGACATCATTTCCTCGACACGTCTAAGGCTTTCACCCTCGACGATAAGATAACCCTTGTATGCTTCAGAAACGACGAGTGAATATACCGCGCCCTTGAATCGATCTGCGTGCAAGCCCTTATCGAGAACCATCTTGGCGACGCCCTTTTCCCTGCCGCTACTTACACGAAAAATGAAGATTGGCACGACTAATCACCCACTTGAGACGATGACGTTGACCATAAGTGAGATGAGATAGCCGATACCACCGAACACGACAATGCCTATTGCTGTAATCCTGCTGGTAATGGCAACCTCCTTCCGGCTTGGTTTCCTCGTAGATTTGAAGAGCAGTCGTTTGCTCATCTTATAGTACCGGTTGGCTAGATTCAAGAAACTCATAAGTACTCAAAACAGATTTCGACGAGTGCTATTTTAAACTTATTAGTTGGTTCAGAAGAAATCATCCAGCGTGAATGGTCCGTGGTGAGCCGGGAGAAAGAGGGAGTCTGCAAGCTCCTTGGTAGGGATAAGCTTGTCTTTTAGTACCTTGATAGGAGAGGCATTGATTCCAAAATCAGATCGGAGATGCTTGGCAAATTCCTCCGCGTATGAGTAATGAGTGAATAGCTTCGACGGCTTGACGGACTGAATCATCGTAATAAGCTCGTCATAGGTTGCATGGGTGGAAAGGGGAACAGTAAAGTCAAATCTGGAAAAGCCGAATCTTGATACCTGCCCGCTAACAATCCCTCGTGATACCTTCTTATCACTGAGGACGTGAGGGAGGTGCTTTGCTGCCCTAGACATAAGAACGACACTGGGGGTGGAATCGGAGAAACTGTCCAATGGACTGAATCTCATCTGAGGATAACGTGAGCGGTAAACCTCGGATGGTACAGCAATCTTGTCGTCCACATAGATTGGTAGATCCCTCGTCATCTGATTTAAGAAGAGAATGAGTTCCTGAGCACCACCCACTTGGGAAATGTTGATCACCGGTATGACCCCCTTCTGGATGGAGCTCATGATGAACTGGAGGATACGAACACGGGAGGTAGATCTAGGGGAGAAACTTAGACTCTTCTTTCCGTAGGTGGTCTCAATGATGCAGACATCGAAATTATCCCTGGGAAGATCCGCACCAGGCACACTGATCAGTGGCTCTGGACAGAAGTCCCCAGTGAATATCAGTGATTCCTCCCTGTGTCTCACAATGATCTGGGCAGCCCCAAGCAGGTGACCTGCGGGGATAAACTCTACCTGTAATTCCCCGATCTCCACAGGACTGTAGTAGCCCAACTCGTTGATATTCCTCCCGGGTTTACCATTGACCTGTTCATACAGCATCCGAGTTTCAGGTGTGCAGTAAGAGATCGACGAACCCCTGATCGCTGCAGTGTGATCAGAATGCGCGTGCGATACGAAGGTGGGGATGCCTATTGGGGTGCTTGATGTCTCAGGGTCAAGAAGTATCTTCTTGTCCCCGTCTGAGATAATTATTCCCCTGTTGTATCCGATCTCCATTGACAGATTTGAGAGCTATTTGATGTTGAAAAATCTTGAGTTCTCACTTGAGCTTTTCGATAAGTCCCCTGTATTCTATAGAATCAAAGATCTTGTCCCATTCCTCAATTCTCTCGGTCTGGGTTACCGTTAGTACTCCCTGAACAGGGGCTTGTGTTAATTTCTGGACGACTGAATATGTGTCCTCCTGAACGAGGATCACAGGAATGCCCCTGTCTTCAGAGGTCGCAAGCACAGTTGTTGGGGGATAGATACCCCCCGTGAGTATTATTGCAGAGGTGTCCGTCTCCATCGCAGCAATAGCGAGAGCGGGTCTGTCACCCCCCACGATTACAGCCTTGTTGATCGACCTCCTGAAGAACTTCAGGGCATTGTCCATCTCCATGGCAGCCACGAGGTAGTCCTCGACGATATTGTCCATGAAATTCGAGCCAGAGAGCACCCGACCACCAATGGCGGAGCAGAGTTCAGTGACGTTAGGAGCTGTCAGATCCCCCTTCTCGGGTATTATTCCCATGAGCTTGATGTCGTGCTCCTCCAACCTTCGCTCAGCGAGGCTCCTGATTCTCTCCATGATTTCCAGAGGAACCAAGGTGAGGAGACCAGCGTAGACGACTATCCCCACGTCATTGAAAAACGACTCCCCAAGAACAAACTGATCAAGGTGAGTCTCATCCTGTCCCGAGGTGAGCATGATGACCTCTGTATCAAAATGGGGGATAAGCTCCCTGCTCGACAACTTGATTGAAGAGAGATAGCTCATAGACCTGCAGTCCTCAATTATCAAAAGGTCATAGTTCCCGTTGAGCAGCTTGAAGGAGTCCTTAATCTTCTTCAGGTTCTGCTCAATCTCCTCATTCTCCATATCGTACTCCCACTGGGAGATGGTGACTGGGTTTATCACCGAAAGATCTTCCTCCATCTTGAGCAGATCCTTGGCATGGCTTGCGTCCGTGTCCTCGTCCTTGTCGCTAACGGGTTTAAAGTATCCCGCCTTGATTCCTTCCTTCTTCAGTCGAAGGGCGAGAGCGAGGCAAAATGTAGATTTTCCGACTCGCTCCTGACTTGATGTAACATATATATTTCTCATTTCTATTCCTCCTGCATCGCAATTGTAATTTTCACATCGACCGCACTGATGCCATCTGCAGTCGCGAAGAATGGGTTGATGTCAAGGTCAAGGATCGAGGGGAAATCGCTGACCAGTGAGGAGATGCGCTCCAAAGTCTCGATGATCTGAGATATATCCGCAGCTTCCTGACCTCTCGCACCCTGAAGTATCTGATAGATCTTGGTCTTGGACAGCATGTCCTTGGCCTCCTCCTCCGAGATGGGGATCAGCCCGAAGCTCACGTCCTTCATGATGTTCGTGTAGATCCCTCCCGCGCCTATTATCGCCATATGACCGAACTGTGGGTCCTTGGATACACCGACGATGAGCTCGTAACCAGGAGTGGCCATCTCTTGAAGATCCACACCGATCACCTTAGCCTTAGGGTAGTGCCTACGGGCACTGGTCATCATCTCCTTGAAAGCAGAGACCAGCTCTTCACTGTCCTTGATCCCGACCCTCACTCCACCGATGTCCGTCTTGTGTGTGATCTCTGGAGAAGTGATCTTCATCACCAAAGGATAACCGATCTCTTGGGCCAGTGACTTGGCCTCGTTGACCGAGAATGCCGTGAGGGTCTTCGGGGCATTAATTCCGTATGCACGGGCTACGGAGACCGCTTCACTCCCTAGAAGTGTAACCCTCCCCTTATTCCTCACCGACTCGAAGATGCCCTCTACTGCTTCCCTATCTATGTCGTCGAAAACCCTCGGAGCAACCTTGTCCGATATCTCCCGGGATGACTTGACATACTTCCACAGACCACTGAGTGATCTCACACCCCTCTCTGGGAACTCAAAACATGGAATCCCGTTGTCCTTGAGATAGATCGTGGACTCAAGAAGATCAGTACCCCCCATGTAGACCGCAGCTACAGGTTTGGTTGGGTAATCCGCATGGAGCTTCACTATCCCCTTCGCAGTCTTCATGGGCTCGGTCATCCCCTGAGGAGTGAGAATGACCAAAACCATGTCCACATTTTCATCCTTGAGCACGGCCTCTAGAGTGAGGATGTACTCGTCTCCGTTTCCTGTACCCAAAATGTCAACGGGATTGTGGGTAGATGCTGCAGGTGGCAACCTCTCCCTGAGATAGTTAATGGTGACACCGTCAAGGGTGGTGAGACGGAGATCTTGAAACTCCGCTTCGTCCGTGGCGATGATCCCTGGTCCCCCCGCATTCGTGATAATGCACAGGTTAGGGCCCTTGGGCAGTGGTTGTGAACTGAATGCAGTCGCGGAGTCGAAGAGCTCCTCTACCGTGTCAGCTCGGATAACTCCCGCCTTCTTGAATGCAGTATCGTACGACGTGTTAGTCCCCGTCATACTACCTGTGTGCGAGGACGCAGCACGTGCTCCCGCTGCAGACTTCCCAGACTTGATCACGAGGATCGGCTTCTTCTTCACCACCCTCTGGCAGGTCTCGATGAATTTCTTACCGTGGTCAATGGACTCTAGGTAGGCGAGGATAGCCTTCGTGTTCGGGTCGTTTCCAAGCTCCTCGATCAGATCGACCTCGTCTACATTCAGCTTGTTCCCGACACTGATGAATGAAGAGAACCCTATCCCCTCGTTCTCCGCCCAGTCAAGGATACCGGTGATCAGAGCGCCCGACTGGCTGATAAACGCGAGGTTTCCCTTCCGTGGCATCTTCGAGGCGAACGATGCATTCAGGGGCAGATTGGTATCGAGGAGACCAAGGCAGTTGGGTCCTATCGCTCTGATCCCGTAGTTGAGGAGTTTCTCACCTAGCTCCCTCTCGAGAATTGCACCCTCTGGACCTATCTCCTTAAAACCAGCAGATATGATGATCACATTCTTGATCCCTAAATCGTGCATCTGGTCTATGACAGGGATGACGTATTTTGAGGGCACGGCAATAATTACCAGCTCAATAGGTTTCCCGATGTCTGGGAGGGACTTGTACGCCCTCAATCCTTGGATCTCCTTGGACTTTGGATTGACGGGGTAGATGGTGCCTGGATAGTTGCAAGCAAGGAGGTTATTGACCACGTCGAATCCCACCTTGCCCCTTGTATTACTCGCACCGATGACAGCTATGCTCATCGCATTAAAAAAATTATACAGATCAGACTTATCTTCAGACATCAATGTGATCTCCAATCGAGATAGCACTAGCCCCATCACATATGAATATTGATATAGAACTTGAGAAAGTTGTAACTAAAATCCGAAGAATGCAACCCACAGAGCGAGCGCGATGATGAATGAGAATATCCCTCTCATGATGGTCTTCTGCTTTTTGCTTCTTGTAATTCGCTGATCGGGACGCACGTCATTGAACCCTGTGATCTGTTGGAACCTCGCGTCATTTGCCACGAGCTGTGCACGCTCATCCTCCGTCAGATCCTCGATCTTCTTCTTTCCGAAAATGGAAGAGCCACCAACTGCGTATTTTCCACCAGTTGACTCGCTCCTGATCTCCTCTTCTGCCCTGATGTACTCCTTGACCCTGTCAACCTTCCTGAAGTACCTGTAGTAGATCACGACCGCTAAAGTAATGGCCCAGACTATCCATATGGTACCGGGGAGGAACCAGTTGAACGGATCGGTCCCCATCTTGTTCTCTAAAGCGTCCGTGAAGAGGTCTCCATCTGTGTCCTTGCTATTCGGATCAGTACCTGTACCCCAACCTAGTTGGATTTCCTTCCCGTTCAGATCAACAAAGACCTCAACACCAGGATCTGCAGTCTCAATTACGTCAGGTAGTCCGTCGCCATCTGTATCCGGGAGTGTCTTCCTGACGTTCAGAGCGTCTGCAGTTCCCCTCAGAGCAGGGATATATCCAATTACATTCGCCCAAGCAAGGATCATGTAGAAAATAGTGACTATAGATGCCATTAGAAAGAGAAAGATAAAGATAACCAAGAGGTCTGGAAGTATCTTTCTCAATTTCGATTGACCGGCCATAATTGGGTTTATGGTCATGCATTAATATATGATTTCATTATTCGCGGTTCACTTACTAAGGGAGGAAAACGTTGGAGATCATCAAGATAATAACCAGTAGAAAACCATAGGTGAGATATTTTATTCCTCTATTCTCTATATTTCTTCCTTGTTTGGGACTATTGTAGACATTTGTAATTTCCCTAAATCGAGGGTCAGACTCGACAAGCCTCGCCTTCTCTTCCTTACTCATTTTCTGCAAGCGAGCCCCATAGGCATATTTTCCCGAGGATCCGGAGGAGAGTAAAGCCTCGTTTTGCCTATATTCTTTCAATCGGTCTGGCTTGTGAATGAATCTCATGTAAAAGGCGAAAAGAAAGAATCCAGCCCACATTATCCAGAACAAACCGAGGTCGAAAAAGTTATTCGGATCGGTTCCTTGCTTATCCTCCGCTGTGTCGGTGAATAGGTCCCCGTCGGAGTCCATCTTGAAGGGATCTGTGCCAGTACCGGTCCCAATCTTTATTCCGTCTACGACGACAACCCTCCCACGTGGTGCTACCTCGATGACATCAGGAAGACCGTCACCATCTGTGTCGGGTATTTCCCTGGCCATCGCAATCGCGTAGGGATCGTTACTGATACTTGGAGGATCGAAGATCGTGCCACTCCAACCGAAGATAAGGAGCAGGGAGTACTGGATTGTTGCCATGAAGAGGAGGAAGAAGATGATAACCAAGAATTCCTCCTTTACAACCCTGATTAAGCTCCTCATTAGTGTCATAGGCCAGATTTGACTCAGAAACTTATGAAATTTTTGGCGACAAGTGCGATTGACCACCTGATTTAATATGTCTCAGTTCCAGAGTAGATAAATGAACAGACTTGCAGAGGAGGCGAGCCCATACCTCAAACAGCATGCAGACAATCCCGTGGACTGGTATCCTTACGGCGAGGAGGCTTTGAACAAGGCGAGGACCGAGAACAGGATAATATTCCTCTCTATCGGTTACTCATCGTGCCACTGGTGCCACGTGATGGCCCGTGAGAGTTTCAGCGACCCAAAGACCGCCGAGTACATGAACGAGCACTTCGTATCAATCAAGGTGGATCGGGAGGAACGCCCCGGCCTTGACAAGGTCATGCAGGAGCTTTACCAGATCGTCAACCAGAGGGGAGGGGGGTGGCCACTCTCGGTCTGGATGACCCCCGACGCCAAACCCTTCTTCCTCGGTACGTACTTCCCCAGCAAACCGATGCACAACATCCCGTCTTTCCAGCAGCTGAACGAGAAGATCGTCGAGCTCTGGGAGACACAGCATAATGACGTCATCAGGCAGGCAGAGGGAATATCCCGCGGGATCTCTATGATCGAAAGCCAGCTCATCAGCGGAGAGTCAGAGCTGGACGAGGAGATACACAAAAAGAACATACAGGGTCTGAAGCAAAGACTCGACCGGAAGTATGGCGGGATCGGAGGAGCTCCGAAATTTCCGAGGGTCAGCAGCTTGTCGTACATGCTCGCTGAGGGGTGGCGCAAGGGAGACCATGAATCCGTGGACATGGTGGAATTCAGCTTCCTGCAGATGGCGAGAGGAGGAATCTATGACCAACTTGGCGGAGGATTCGCACGATACTCCGTCGATGCCAAGTGGCTGGTCCCACACTTCGAGAAGATGCTCTATGACAACGGGGCACTGTTAAATTTGGGGGCTGATCTCTACGCCCTGACGGGCAATGAGGAGATTAAACGGGTGCTTGACCACACGGTAGAATGGCTGGACAGGGAGATGACCTCGGATACTGGAGGACTCTTCGCCTCCCTCAACGCAGAGAGTGAAGGGGAAGAGGGTAAGTTCTATGTCTGGCAACTGTCTGAGATCGAGGAGGTTCTGGGTGAGCTGGAGGGTAACCATCAGTGGGGGAATTCACCCACTGTGACAGAGATAGTCTGCGCCCACTTTGGGATCACCGAAAAGGGGAACTTCAGGGACCCTCACCACCCCGAGAAGACCGGAATGAACATCCTGAGTGTCGTCGAGGGGATTGATGAATTGGCAAAAAAGTACGGGATAGCGAGGGAGACACTAGCAGAGGTCATGAAAGAAGCCAAGGCTCGCCTGCTTAAGAAGAGAGAGGGGAGGATACGCCCCGACCTCGACGACAAGATCATCACCTCTTGGAACGGGATTGCTATCAGGGGGCTGCTCAACGTCTACGAGAAGACGGGGAATAGAAGATCCTTTGAGCTAGCGACTGGAGCTATCGAGAAGATCAGGTCGCATATCCGAGGTGATCATATCCTGCGGTACAGCAAGGACGGTCAGGAGCGAGAAATTCAGGGAATACTCGACGACTACGCTTTCTCCATCGATGCATTTATCGCCTTCTTCGAGCTCACTGGAAGGACGGATTACCTCGACGATGCCGCGAAGCTGACGGATATTGTTCTCGACAGGTTCCACGAACCTCCTGCCCTGTACCTGCTACCCGAGGATCACCCCGATTCCATCAGCGGTAGACCGATTCAGATCACCGACGACTCCATGGCGTCGGGAATGGCGGTGATGGTGAGGAACCTCTTCAAGCTGTCCAAGTACCTCGGGGATCATAGACTGTACACGTTTGGCGAAGACGTGCTGAAGCACACAATCGAGAACTCTGCGAGGTACCCCGGATCAGCATCCGAGCTACTCATCTCCTCCCGCTACTACACGAACTACCCACATGAAATCGTCTATCTCGGAAGGGGGAAGATAGGTCATGAGTTCCAAAAGTACTACCTCCCAACTAGACTGGTGTACAGAGTTCCAGACATCTCCAAGAAAAGAGACTGGGAAGTCCTCGAAGGGCGTAACCTCATCGGGGAGGAGACACTGTACGTCTGCAAGGGTCAGACCTGCTCTCTCCCACTGGAGACCTTCGATGAGGATAGGCTAAAGGAACTGCTAAGACCATAGATGCAGAGATAAGAATATTACTGGATCAGATGAGGAGAATCAACCAAGACCGAGGAAGCCCTGAAGAACCGGAAGTGCCAGACCCGCGGCCCCCGAAATCTTGGGGAGGTACGCCTTGACGTAGTAGCCCAATGACTTGGTGAATTTGACTTCAAGTGACTCACCTGCGGTCAGGGTACCGTTGATCTCCTCGACTTGTACCGTCACGAGCTTGAAACCGAAGAGCTGTGACTTTAGCCTGAACCAGACAGCATCTCCCACCTGCAGAATGTCGCTGAGAATCCCAAGTATGTCGTCCTCGTCACCGATAATCTCGGGTTGCTCCTTGGGGTAGCTGTCTGTCATGGGATCAAGGTTCAGAACGATACTTTGCATGTCAGGATGCACAGTAGCCCTGTCAGACCTCATAGTCACCTTGATCTGCCGGTCGGGTTTGGGAGTGTTGTTCAGCAGGAAGGTAATAATCCCGCTGGACTCCCTTACACTTCCTTGATTCGTCTTACCCGACACTGTGAAGTAGGTGTCCAGAGAGGTGAAGTACTCGTAGTCATCCGTGAGCGAAAGCATTAACCTGTCGACAAGCCTGAACGGCTCTGGAGCTTTCTTCTCTATTCGTTTAATAATCTTGGAGATCTCCGCGTAGGTCAGACCTGTTGCATCACCGTTGAGAAATGCCTCGGTGTTCTCGCCGAAGAGCTCCCCAAACTCCTTCCTCACTACATCCATGGTGACGAGTTTCTCGTTCGAATGATTCAGGTACGTGACAAGCAGGATCTTCTCAATCGCCCTGTCCCGCCTTGTGAATGTATCCTCGTCAGCCTCGAACCCGGGATCCAGCTTGCTGACTATGTCTGCGTACCACTCGTCGATGTCCATGTAGGTGATGGGATCGATGTAGGTCTTGAAGACATCGCCCAAGAGGTTGTCCAACGTCATGGGAAATATGTCGGGCTCGTAGAAGCTGATCAGCCCCCCGGGGTTGAAGGAGCTGTCCTCAGGATAGTCAACGATGAAGATCACCGAGATGGTGATGAAGGCGAAGGTCACACCCATTGTCGCCATCAGTGACCTCAGGTTGTCGGGACTTGATGAAAGCGAGCTGTAGTTCCCGTAAACTGCTGCTAGGTAAAGAACAAGGGACAACACAGAGGACAGAGTTATCATAAGAGAGAAGTTTCTCGCGGATGCCATGCCAGCAACAAGGTCATCGAATCCGCGAATACCTTTGACGGGTTTACCCTTCAGCTGGAAGGCCTTGACGTTCGCCTTGAAGTTCGACTGCAGGAGGAAGCCGTTCAGCAAGTACAGAAATGAGATCAGGGTGAAGAGCCCCCAGAGTATCAGGAGTGTTACTCCCAAGCCCCTGCTCTCAAGTGCCGTCGTGCTGAACGCATTCGCCATGAGTATTAAGAAGATCGCGAGAGCGAGCAAGACCATGAAGAACTTGTTAAACGCCCTCGACAAAGAGTTAACCATTGTAGCAAAACTCATTACGAAAGATTGGTTCCCATCGCACTTAAAGTTTTATAGGATGAATTTAGAGGGAAAAATGACCAGATCACGTGATTTACTTCCCCTGAGGATAGTTTACAGAAAAATGACGGAAAAATATCCTCGACCACCAAGCTTACTAATTCCAGTTCATCAGAGGGATCAGTGTCAGCTGAATTTGTAGAACGCATGATCCAGACGTATCATCAAGTACATACACCCCGTTTCTGGAAAGAAGTCGACCCTCTGGTCTCAGGGAGAATAACCGAGAACTCGACGGTCATGGATATTGGCTGCGGCCCTGGTCTGCACCTAAAGGAAATTGACGAACGCTACAACCCCAAGAAACTTGTCGGCGTAGACCTCAACCCGCTGATGATCGACAGAGCCAAGGAGATCCTAGGTGACAGGATGCACAAGGTGGAACTCATCCTACAGCATCTTCAGGAAAACCCCGAACTCCCACAGGGAAATGACGTCATCTTCAGCTCGCGGGTACTTCGCTCCTTCGAGGATCAGTACACCAGCCTGACCAGCATCAACAACGCACTCAATGACGATGGCCTCCTCGTCATCCTCGACTGGGCAAGGGCCGACTTACAGACCTATGCAGACTACCTCGGTTCGGAACCTGCAAGCGTGATGAAGTTCCACCGCAACTTCTCGAGATACTCCCTCAACGACTGGGAGTACATCCTCGAAAATACGGGCTTCAGGGTAGAGCTCGCACTGAGCCTGCCACCTGTTCACCTCGCAGTCGTGGCAAGGAAGCTCTGATAACGTAGAGCGATTGCAGAAACTCCCCCACCTAAAAGGAAATAACCAGTACGGTCTCTACCAAAACATAAGGACAACCCCATACCGAATCGTGGACATGCAATATAAGAGACCAATAATCCTACTGAAAGAGAGAATACATACCAACCCTACTAGTTTCAGGACCTGCAGAGAACTCCGTACGAGCTTGACGTGAATCAAGTTCCGCAAGAGCATTTCAAGAGCTCATGGAGAACTCTGTGAGACCCCACAAGAACTCTGCGAGAACTCTGTGAAATCCCCACAAGAACTCTGCGAGAACTCCGAATTAGCCCAGAACTGAGGGATTTTATAGATACACTCCCGAAGGACGAGAGATGACCACCTCCATCAATGATGTCTACTACTTCGACCCCGACGCGCACACGTTTGTCATGGGGTCGGTGACGATTGAGAACGGAAGGATACAGGCCCTAGAACCATCCGAAACAGGAACAGCCATAGACGGCAAGGGAAAGTACCTCATCCCAGGACTGATTGACAGCCACATCCACTTCTTCCAGAGCGCAGGGCTATTCACCCGCCCTGACGGACTGGATCTCCGCAAGATCAAACCATACAAGCAGGAATTCGAGAACATAAAACGTAGCTTACCCGACCTGTTCAGGAGGTACCTTGCAACAGGGGTGACAGGCGTCGTCGACTGCGGTGGACCATTCTGGAACTTCGAGGTCAAGACGCAGGCTAACGCACTTGCACCAGAGATCGCAGTCGCAGGACCACTTGTGTCTACCGTTTCGAGGGAAAAACTGGATCTCGGAGATCCTCCAATCATTAAGGCAGAATCCACAGATCACGCGCGAGAGCTTGTCAGGAAGTGCGTGGAGAAGAGACCCGCATTTGTGAAGTTCTGGTTCATCCACCAAGAGGACAGATTCGAGGAGGATAGCAAGATCATGGAGGCGGGGATGGACGAGTGCAAGAAGCTGGGAGCAAGGATCGCAGTCCATGCCACAGA
>JALWRB010000082.1 GCA_027077875.1 Candidatus Heimdallarchaeota archaeon | reverse complement strand
CCTGTAGGGCGATCCCCTTGACATTCTCCCCTGATCGAGCCGCAGTGTTGACATCTTTAATGAAGGTGTAGAGAGCAGATAGTGCATTAGGTGTGTTGAAATCGTTAATAATTGCCTCTCTGAAGTGGGTGATCGCTTGTTCGCTACTCTCGACCAACGTCTCGATGAGCTCAGACTGCACAATGTCACCGTCAGTGGCCACGAGTTGCTCAAGCATTACCCGGGCATCCTTGATCTTCTTGACTTGCTGCTGAGCATTTTTCAAGGCTTCCTCATCGAACTCCAGTGGTTTCCGGTAGTGCCCCGTGAGGATGAAGAAACGGATGTCCTCACCTGAATACCCCTTCTTCATGATCTCCTTGAGGGTGAAGAAGTTTCCGAGCGACTTGCTCATCTTTTCCTGATTGGATGTGAGAAAGCCATTGTGTAACCAGTAATTGACGAATCGTTCTTTCGAGTAGCAGACCGACTGAGCGAGTTCGTTCTCGTGGTGTGGGAATAGTAGATCTTGGCCCCCTCCGTGTATGTCGAAAGTATGACCGAGATACTTCGTTGACATGGCAGAGCACTCTATGTGCCATCCTGGCCGCATCTTACCCCAAGGAGTATCCCAGAAGGGCTCACCAGGTTTGGACAGCTTCATCAGGGCAAAGTCCGCTGGGCTCTCCTTGTTCAGAGTCTCAGATTCGTCAGATTGGGCTAGTGCTTCCTCAAGATTACGGTTGGAGAGCTTCCCATATTCAGGATAGCTGCTAACTCTGAAGTACACGCCCGTCTCGTTACTGTAAGCGTGACCCAACTCCACTAACCGTTTGACCATCTCTATCATCTCGTTCATATGCTTGGTAGCGTATGGTCTGATAGTGGGAGGGCGGACGTTAAGAGCCCGCATGTCATCCTCGAAGCTCATGATCATCTCATCAGCAAGCTCCTCGATGGAGATACCCCTCTCGTTCGCTCGTTTGATCATCTTGTCGTCGATATCTGTGTAGTTAGATACCATAGTGACATCGTATCCGAGAAATTCAAGAGAACGCCTGATAAAGTCGAATACCACGGTGAATCTACCATGTCCCATGTGCGCGTGGTCGTAGACAGTGGGTCCACAGACGTACATCTTGACCTTTCCATCTTCTATAGGTTCGAAATCTTCCAAGCTGTTGGTCAGTGAGTTGTAGACGCGTAGGGGTCTCGACATAGGTATCTGTCACCTACTCTGAGATTATATTATAAAAGAATAGGAATAGGAAATCAATTCATTCTTCAATTTTCTTGAGGACATCACTTATTCTCTGCATGATGGGAGCAAGTTGGGTGGAGAAGTAAGTTCCCACAACATTCTGGATGTACGGACGCAGTTCTTTCTCCACGGGTATAATTTCCTCCTTCAGCTTCTGGTCAATCTCGTTCATCTTCTTCTCAAGATCGTTGATCGATGCCTGGATACCCTTCATCTGCGTTTCGAGAGTCTTGATCTCGCTCTCGTACTTCGCCATGGCCTGTATATCCTGAGCGATAAGAGAGGTCGAGACCCTCTGTGACTCTTGCTCGTCTTCGAGGTAGCCTTTTTCGAGGTAGTACTTCACGGATCGGTTGAGGAGGTCGGTTGTTGTGGTACCCATCATACCAGCTCTTGATTTCAGCTTCTCTTTTAAGTCGATCTCGAACCAAAATGTAAACGGTTTCTTCCCGTCTCTACTCCTCTCGCTCACTAATATCAATTCCTTTCTAAGCAACCGTGGTATTTATACTGTCTTTTTTGCCCGTAAACTTCTTTTCTCCAGAATCATGAAGCCTAGTTTATTTCCCCAAGGAATACTTTTCAACAATGACGGACGAGCAGTTCTTCACTGGAAGTCGCAAGACCCTCTATGACTACTGGCAAGAAGAGTTTCGGGCGCGAAAGTTCCTCAAGGGTGGTACGAGAACTCCCATGGTCGAGTATGTCACCAGAGAGGATGTGGATCTGTTGAGGAATGCAACGTGGTTGGACATCGGTGCTGGTGCAGGATTCATACAGTCTAAAGTCGATCCGAGAATCTACCGAATGGTCATAGCGCTCGATATATCATGGGAGGGACTGAAGGTGCACCAGTGTAGGTACTCGCAACGGATATGTGGATCGTTCTTCTCACCCCCATTCAGAAGGGGGGGCTTCGATATAATATCCTCATTCTTCTGTCTCTCGGACTATCCAAATCTGCTAGAAATTGTGGACTCACTCGTGTTCTTGGCCGAGGGAGGGAAGTTCATCCTCGTAGACTACGCAGAAGGCGACGAGTACTGGGAGACAAGGAAGAAAAATCATGCACCAGAGCTGATCGGGAACATCAATCTGAGATCAGAGGAATATATCTCTCAGGAAGTATATAAATTCGAAACGATTGATCTCGAATCTGTTGAGGTGAAAAGTTTCAGGACATCAACGAAGGATTTAAGCTCTGGGTACCTTGAACTTCCTGAGACCATTACGCGCAAATTCATTCACTGTATTTTCGTGCTTGAAAAATCTAGAAAAAATTCAGAGTTCTTTTCTTTGTCTCTCCATAGAGATTATTAATGAGGAATCATACTGCATTCTGTGGAACCAGTCAAACTAGCAACTGCTCTCGTATTCTTCGTACTAACTACATCAATTGCCACCGTATTGTTCTACAGAAGAAAGAAGAGTGGAATCAACGCGTTGGACTGGCCAATCGGAGTGTTTACAACAACTGCCCTCATGGGACTGTTTCAGACCATCAAGGTCCTCAATCCTGAACTACCAATCTACGCCCCAGATGGTGGGGCCATAGGTACAGATATCGTCAGGCTTCTCCACCTCTTTGCACTGATCCTTCTGTTCATCATGTCGGAGGTGTTCATATCTGAGAGAATCAACACTGTTAGAACAGTGGTTTTCTTTTCACTAATCTCGATGTTTGGGTTGGTCACAATTTACTTCTTTTCTACAGGGACTGTCCTGAAGACAACTGAGGTTCTGGGATTCGGGAATCCTGTTTCCAACATGGACGAGGCGATATTTGATGTCCTCCAATTCTTTACCGTGACGGAGCTAACGTACGTATATGTAGCTCAGTACAATATCACAAAATTCGATGTCTTTAAGAAATACCTCACCTTCTTCGTCATCGCTCTGGCGATATTCTGGGTAGGCTCTACTCTCGAGGTCCTCGAGCACTTCGTACCGGGAGTCCCGAATTTTGATGCCTTCCTTCTCGGCATACCGACATTTCTCATTCTGGCTTATTCGTACATCTCCTTCCCCGAGTTTGTGTACCTCGCTCCCTCGGACATCACCTTCCTGCAAATCATCGATAAGTACGGAGTAGTATACTACGCAGCTGAGCTCAAGGACGAAGATCTCAACGCATCAGATTTCCTACTAGGTCCTGGGATTACAACAGTCAACACCATGCTGGAGGATTTCATTGGTGAGTCGGACGTCGAAATCAAGAAGTTCGTCTTCAACAAGAGGGTCATACTCTTCGAGAAGATTGGTGACATCAGGATGATCCTGCTGACTAACAAACCAGTTAATATCCTGAAACGGGCTATGAGATATTTCCTCAGGGAGTTCACCAAAGAGTTTGATGACCAGATCAAGGACTTCAAGGGATATCTGACCCCCTCGCCTAGTGGTAAGACACCCGATGATCTCTTCAAGCAGTGCCTTCCCATAGTACAGAACAGGAACTTCTCATCGAACTACAGGGCACAGGACTCAGCTAACTAATCCGCTAAGGTAGTCAACAAGTGTCTCGGGAGAGTCTGCACACAGATAGATAATCCCCTCAATTCCAACACTCGGTCTATTGACTAGAGCAAGTAGGCCACCATCAGGATCTAGACCCCCGGGGATGGTGTTTGTCACATCGAACTCTATGTCTATCTTGTGAATATTTTTTAGAAGATCAGGTATAAACGAGAGACCTATAACAGCTCTGTATTTGGGGTGCAGGTTGTGCAGCAGAACTAATAGTCTCGCCGTGTGTTCACTCGCTCCAAACTCTGGGTTGGAGACCTTGATCAGGTTACCCTTGTAAACGGAAACTCGCCCTGGGAAACCTGCGATATCAAGAATGGATGAAATGCTCGTCGTCCCGTAGACTACTTGAAGACCGATCTGAGGGACAAGTCGTTTTATGGAATACAGTTTCTGAAGTTGGGAAAATGCCGTCTCCAATCTCTGGATGATCTCTCTCCGTTCTGAGGTAAGAAGCTCGATACCACTGTTAGTGAGGTGGCAGGAGGAGCATCCCGATAAAGTCTGGAAGATAGGGGAGACCGACATGTGGATTGAGCATCCGACCCCATTTGTTCTGAGGAGCTTGCACTGTCTGCAAATCGTCTCGACCGCAAGGACAGTGCGATTGGCTTTTCCAGTGAGGAAGAGACCTGTGATCTCGTCAGCAACCTCCCTCACTGCCAAATCCATCCTCTTGTTTATCTGTACACTATGTGCCTTTTTCCTCAGGTACTGACTGACAAGAGGCTGGGAGAGGTTGAGCTCATCAGCAATCCTCGTCTGCGTCCATCCATTTCTCTTCAGCATTTTAACCACCTCCGCTCTAACTTTTGCAAAGTAAGGTTCTTGGAGGAGTTCACAGGGCATCTTCACACTATATTACCCCGTTATATTATACTATAATAACCCATATATCGAACCTCGTCCATCCCGGAATCGTGAAAAAGATCAGTGCGTTCTTTATTTTACTCGTCATGCTCTCAGGCATTCAGTTCACCTCAGCTAGTCTGGGGTCCGACCAAGATGTCGAGTTGACAATCTATACCTACGACTCACTACTCGCCTACCCGGGATATGACTATATTGGGAACTTCTCCGCATACGCAGGAATTCCGAAGGACTCTATTCGGTTGGTATCATTCAGCGACGCATCCGAAATTGTGACACGCGCATCCCTTGAAAAGGACTCTCCAGAAGCTGATGTGCTTATCGGAATAGATAATGTCCTCGTGCACAAAGCGAGAACCGAGGAAATTCTCATACCCTATGCACCAAGTACCCTATCCAACATCCCACAGGACCTCATAGATGGGTTGGCCTCTGATAATCTACTCACACCTTACGACTATGGGGTAATTTCTCTGTACTACGACAAGAACAAAGTGACCATCTCGGAAAACTTCACCTTGACAGATCTTATAGAGAAAAACCTAGCGAATAAGTTGGTACTGGAGAATCCTCTGCTCTCTTCACCCGGACTGGGGTTCCTACTGTGGTCAATTGCGGAGTTCGGAGAGGGGAGTGCACAGTGGAAAGAATTCTGGGAGGTAATCAGAGATGAGGGGAGACTTGTTGACTCATGGGGAGACGCATTCAATGTCTTCTCCGCGGAGGAGTCCGACCGTCCCATCATGGTCTCTTACACTTCCAGCCCTGCTTTTGGTGCATGCCTCTACGGTGACAACTCGACTGCTGCTGCATTGACCCTTGATGAGAACGGAAAGGTCAGAGGATGGCAACAGATCGAGGGGATTGGTCTAACCAAGAATGCCCCGAATGAGGAGATGGCCAAGAAGTTCATAGACTGGTTCATCGATCTTGATGTTCAGGAGAACATCTACTTGAACCAGTGGATGTATCCAGCGATGGAGGGCATCGACATACCCGATTGCTATAGCGACTCAACCTATGCGCCTAAGGAGATCATGGCTTACAATGACGAGCTCCCGCAAAATGTGGTCTCTGAGAATCTCGACAAATGGCTAGATCAGTGGGAGAACTTATATCTCTCCACTAACAATTCCGCACCGTTTGAGTCCTGGTTCCTA
Source organism: Candidatus Heimdallarchaeota archaeon (assembly GCA_027077875.1). Taxonomy (GTDB): domain Archaea; phylum Asgardarchaeota; class Heimdallarchaeia; order Heimdallarchaeales; family Kariarchaeaceae; genus S139-21. Next base: position 2,454 of record JALWRB010000082.1, on the reverse strand, counting down.
GGATTAGCATTCGTTGCAATGGTCGTCATCAAGAGACGAAAGTGAGATCGATGAAGCGACTGTCCGGTGGGGGTATATTAATCCCTTTCATCCTCTTCACCATGCTCTTCTACTTCATTCCACTCCTTGAGATATTCAGGATGAGTATGAGTACAGGGGGCTGGACTGAGGTTGTCACTGGAGCTGCATTCATAACTTTCCTCAGGTTCTCTTTAACCCAAGCGATCCTTACAACTGCCATATGTTTGTTGATCGGAATTCCGACAGGATATATCTTGGCCAGGGGAGACCCCTATCTCAAGACGATACTCTCGGTCATGGTGCTTGTTCCATTTCTGATCCCACCCATGTCAATTCTTCTTGGATTTGTCATACTCTATGAACCGAATGGTCTTATCTCACGTCTCGTAGGATTTCAGGTAATTGACGTATTCGGTACATTGGGTGGAATAGTTCTGGCACATACCCTCTACAACATCTCTATCGTAACACGGCTCGTCGCAGCTAACTTTGAGACAATCGACGAGGAAATAGTAGGAATGGCGGAGTCTAACGGAGCATCAACCGTCCGACTGTGGCAGACCGTATTCTTCCCACACATCCTCCCGTCTGTATTCGCAAGTGCCCTGTTGGTTTTCTTACTCTCCTTCAACTCGTTTGCTATAGTCCTCATGTTGGGAAACGTCAGGTTGCAGACATTGGAGGTGATGATATACTCCCAGAGCAGGATCAGACTGGACTTCGTGACTGCATCGAAGATAGCCGTGCTCCAACTGCTGATCAACCTTGCCATCTCCATGACATATCTGAGGGTAACAGCCACATCAAAGTACGAGGCATCCTACGCTCCAAAGACCCAGTCTTCAAAACTCACCAGGGTCTTGTCAACCTTGTGGATAAGCATGGTCATTCTGTTCACATGGCAACCAATACTTGCCACGGTTTACCAGTTAATCCGGACATCATCAGGGACGGATATACTCTCAACTCAATATAACAATATCCTCGGTACCACACCCACAAGGGTGCTCTTTAACACTTTCATTTTCGGGCTCATCACGGGAGTAGCAAGCACAGTTCTAGCGTTGACCATCGTGTATTACAAGAAATTTGGTGCCAACCAGCGGATCCCGATGATTCTCTCATTCATCTCTATCATGCCCCTAATGTCTTCAAGTATAACTCTGAGTCTTGGGATGCTCTTAGCTTATAGGAAGACTCTTTTCTTCTCCGACGCCATCTGGATCTTCATAGCAGGGGCTCACGTCCTCGCGGCACTGCCCTTCGTCACCCAAACCCTCGGGTCAGGTGCCGAGCAGATCCCGAAAGATATCATTACCATCAGCCAGTCACTCGGAGCAAGCAAAACCAGAACTACTGTGGGTATCCTACTCCCTCTCCTCCTTCCGTCAATAATTGTCTCCTTCCTCCTTGGATTAGCCATCTCTTTTGGGGAGTTCGGGGCGACATTCTTCCTTGTACGAGGAGAGTGGACCACAGTATCTGTCGCTATCCAGAAGTTGTTCGTGACGAGGGACAACATTCTACCGCTACAGTATGCGATCATCCTCATAGTTATAACACTTGTGAGTTTCAGTCTAGTGGAGAAGGGAAGAAGATGAGAGGGATAGCAGTTGAGAACCTGAGAATCTCCTTTGGTGGAGATCTGTTCATGGATAACTTGAGCTTCGGAGTACCGGACGGTGAAGTGGGTGTCCTGCTAGGACTTTCAGGTAGCGGGAAGTCAACTATCCTGAAGACCATCTTAGGCGTTCAAAAACCAGACCAAGGGAGGGTTTTGCTCAACGAGATGGATGTCACCAATCAAGAGATCAGGAAACGCAACATCGGCTATGTTCCACAGAATCAGCTGCTCTTCCCCAATATGTCGGTGACAGATAATATCGCCTATGGTCTGAAGATGAGGAAGATCCCGAGGGAGAAACAGAGGTCGAGGGTCAAGGAGGTTGCAGATATGGTGGGTATCGACTTTTTAGAGAGGGACCCAAAATCGTTATCAGGTGGTGAGAGGCAGAGGGTCGCACTGGCGAGGGCCATAGCGCCCCAACCGAAGACTCTCCTGATGGACGAACCTCTAAGTTCCCTCGATACCGCTGAGAGACTGGCGATGTCACTAATGCTCAAGGAGGTTCTGGACGGTCTTGACGTGACAACTCTGTATGTAACACATTCTCCGCAGGAAGCAGAGATACTTGCTGACCGGGTGATGATGCTTGAGAGTGGGAGAATTGTGCAGCAGGGTACTTTCAAGGAGATCCAAACATCGCCATCGAGCCTTTCTATTGCGGGAATATTGGGGATACGTAACGTGTTCTCAGTGGACCAGTTCTCAAGTCTAGACCTATCCCCCTTCAAGCGAGGAGACCTCTATATCATCCCTCCCAAATCGATAATAGTTGATGAAAACGGTGTCAAAGCGAGGATAATCGCTCA
>JALWRB010000081.1 GCA_027077875.1 Candidatus Heimdallarchaeota archaeon | reverse complement strand
TATTCTTCGATTATTCTATCTATGGCGGAGATGCCGAGTATATCGTAGAATTCTCGATAACTTCTCTGGTTGATCTCCAACCCTGATTTAACCCTGTCGAGTTGGAAGTCAAACTCCGGATTATTCTCCACACTCTCGATGGCGTGCTTTAGCTCGAAGATGTTGTAATCTCCCATCATCAGGATCTTCAGTTCATCGGTTAGCTCCCTGTAGATGAGTGCTGTCCTATTATTATTGATGCTTAACCCCACAATTTCCGGTTCTGTTCCAAGTTTTTGCAAACCGAAAAAATCAAAATGATCCTTTAATTTGAGATTAATCAGGTGTTGCTCCAAGCTTGAAGGATAGGGTTTGAACAGATCCAAGAAGGTTCTAAATATACTGTACGAAGCCTCTAATGCAGAGTCGACTTGGGTCGCTAGATTGTCCAGGCTTGAGTAGAATTGGTATGATTTCTGGAAGTGGAAGATCGCTCGTGTGAGATCAATCGCATCATCAATTGGATTGTCGTTGAGGAGTACTTGGTCCTTAACCGTGGTGATGTAGACTTCTGATCCGTGTATCGAAGGCTCCAACATTATTTGGTCTAGCTCCTCTCCAATATCGTCTTCGTTAAAAGTAAGGATGCTTAAGTTTCCTGATCTCCTACCAATTGGATGAGCAAGGTACACTGGTTCACCGCCCTCGGCGATCAGTAGATTCGGACCTAGGGAGAGGACATAAATTCTTCTCTGATTAACTAATTCTCTCACCTTCGAGCGTTCTAACGACTGTTGGATGGAATCAAGAGTCTTGGTGATAAAGTTCAGGTATTCATCAATAGCCTTCTCTAACTCGACTTGGTCACGTGCCTCGTTGATATGGGCTGACAATGAGTGCATCAGACCCGGAAGAAAATCTCTCACACGGAGTGCTTGGAAGTTGAAACTCAGCTCGCCTCTTTTCCCCTTCGGATACAAGGAAATTATAAGGTTCTGATCACTCATTTAAAAACAAATAATATTAATTGATTTGCATCTTATAACATTTCTCCTACAGGGTAGTACGGTGGTTAAAAGTCGGGAATTTTTAAGGGTCGAAACCAGATAGAGATACAGTGCTTCCATTCAATTTCGAATCATTGTTCACGATCGAGCGGGTCATACTCCTTCTTATTATTTTGAATATCGTATTCTATGCTATAACGATGCGGTTTTACTACCGAGTGAATCAGCACGATCCTGAGCCGAAGCGCAAGATAGTTATTGTCAGCCTATTCGGTGTTCTAGCTTTTACTATCATTGGAATCCTAAATATTGTCGTGAATTTCATAATCTTCGGTCAAATTGATATTGCCATTGTCCAGTCGGTGGAGTTGCATCCTGTTCAGATTGTCCTTGCTATCCCCCTCATGGAAGAGATCACAAAGGACTCTATGCTCTACCTATTCTACCGAATGAATCGAGATAGGTTTGACACCCCCCTAGACGGACTGGTCTACGGAGGGCTCCTTGGTGGAGGTTTTGCGATTGCGGAGAATATGATGTACTCCTTCAGGGGTGTCTTTGGACTCGGTGTAACGGAAGGCTTTGTCATAACTTTGATTAGGGGTGCCCTTATGATTGTAGGACATCCTCTCTTCACGGGACTCTTCGGGTTTGGGCTGGTCATGAAAAATATTTCCAAACCACGATTGATATTCCGGTACTTTTTCTTCGGGGTTATTGCGCATTTCTTCTGGAACTTCGTCTCAATCTCTACTGTTCTTTTCACTAATATTGATTTCTATCTTTCATTATTTTTCCTCGTCGTATTGGTTCTCACTGAATTTGTCTATCTCCTCTACTTAATTGCCCACGTTTACGATATTGAAAAGGAACTCATAAAGCTAGGATACTATAGTTCCAAACGGGATTTCAAAATAGGTAGGTAAGGTTTAGAATATTCAAAACACCTTATATAAGTCTATTTAGTAAATATAATCATGGTAATCTCTGTTGCAACTGAATTACGCGACCTCCAACACTACGATGTCTACGACTCGAACAATGAGAAAATTGGAAACATCATTGATGTAGTTTTCAAGACTGGAGACTGCTCTGTGACGAAATTTGTTATTGGCGGTTCAAAATTCGAGGAGTTGAAAGAAAAATTTGGGCTCAAGCCCGATGACGATCCAATTGTCCCCCTCGAATTGGTAGAGAGGAAGGAGGGAAAGAAGATTTTTCTCTCAGTTCCTGCATCAGAGCTGAAGAACAAACTTCAGGAGGAGGCATTTGCACTGGATGAAGTAATTTTCGAGAAGTTCAAGGGTAAGGAAGTGATATCGAAAGACGGAGAGATGGTAGGGAGAGTAATCACTGGTATTGTCCATTCCGACAATAGGTTGAATTTTATCCTAGGTGACTCTCCAGTTAAGGAATTTGCAGAGAGAATTGGTCTGACACCAGACATCGATATCCTTGTCCCAAATCACTATATCGCTGGGTACAAGGGTGAAAGGCTAATGTTAAGCGTTGGAAAAGAGGATCTGATTACAACATTGGGTCGTGACATCTTGGGAACAGAGGGTGCAGCCGACCGTGTTCATCTGAACAAGATTGCTTCCCGTGATGCACAAATCTCTAAGTACTCATATCCTTAGAACGTATCTCAAGAATTTAATAACTAGATCGGATATTTTAGTTTGAGAACCTATGAGTTTCGACAAGCTTACCGATTTTTCTCAGATTGAATTTTATCTAAACCCGGAGGATCCTTATGCCATGGATCTCTCAGGGTGCACACTTATAACTGGGTTCTATGGTATTGGAAAGATCGGGTTCATAGTTGTCAACCACATGATCACCAAGCTTGGAGCCAGAAGGATAGGCTATATTATCACGGAACTTATACCTCCGTTTATTTCGGTTAAGAACAAATCGATTATCCTACCTTTTGAGATATACAGAGCGGGGGATATTGTCTTCGTTGCTGCATTTTTTGAACCGTACAAGAACGAGCACAGGTCCTTTGCGCGAGCTGTTGTCAGATGGGCTATTCAAGAGAAATTTTCTAAGATGATACTGGTTGGAGGGCTCGACTCAAGATTGAGACGAGACGAGAATGTCTTTGCCAAAGCAGTTTTCAGCCAAGGATACCGTGAAGCAGGTTACGAGACTAATCTGGCTGAGCTCGATGAGGGACTTTATGTGACGGGCCCACTGGCACTTCTTCTTATGTTTGCGGAGGTCTATAACTTCCCTGCAGTAGCTGTTCTATCCTACGCAGAGAGGTCTAGGCCAGATCCAATAGGTGCGAGCCACTCGGTGGATATAATCAACGACCTTCTCAAGATTAATTGTGGTGTTGAGGAACTCATCAAGGAGGCTGAAAATATCGAGAAGGAGATCAGTGAAATGATGGAGGCGACTGAGAACCCCGCCACCGAGGATCCAAATCAGCGGGATAAAGGCCTCTTCATGTGAGAATTTGTCACTTTTACTCTCCCGTGAGCAAAGGTATTTTGACTGTCGGTTATGAGGTGAGCACATGAGATTGATCTCCCTAAGGATCTCCATTGGGATGCTTGGACCGCTAATCTTCCAAGTTTTACTAACCATGCTGTATTCCTCAATAAGGTATGAGGAGATCAACAGCCGGCTCCTTCTACTTTTTCTCTTGACAATCTTTCCACTGGTCATCATGCATGTTATCTCCCCGTTCCTCTTGTCTTATTATGGCAGACTTGAGGATCGCTTGGAGAAACTGTTTTCCAAGGGGCTCGACCAAGTTCTTCTACGTGACGACTCGTTCATAGATACCCGTACGAAGCTAAGGGAAAGTGTTCTACTCGCACAGGAAGATCGTAAAAGAACTGCAGAGGAGATCAAGGAGGTTCTGGTGCCAATATTGGTCAAACCCGCACTGGATGGATACAAGGACACTTTCTACGCTCGAGACAAGGAAGTTAAAGCGAACGATACACTTGACTACTATGAGAGCCTAGCTCTCTTCTCTATCTATACAGTAGTATTCTTCACGGTGAACCTTGTCATCACATGGTTCCTAAAATTTACATCGGTCAACCTTATCGTCATCCAACTTGATCAGATTGAGGAGTGGAATTTCGTGTATCTGCTAACCATTTTCTTCGTAGCAGGGATTGTACTGTCCTATCTCCTCTTTGGATACTCCATAGAGAAAATGGAGAGCTATCTTCCGTATGCGGTGCCCAACCTCTTCTACGAAGATCCACAACAGAACATGCTGAGGAAGGAGCAGATACGTTCGGTCCTCTCCTACAATCTCGACTCGCTCCTCCCACGAAACATTCAGAGGGTGAGGAAGTATGTGATTGATGAGTCCATCAATCAGGTGGCAATGCCTTTACTGAAAGAAGAGTTTTTGATAAAGAGCAGAAAGAATCTAGCTCTTAAATTGGCCTTCGAGGAATATTCTCTGATCCTTGCAAGGAGGATGAAGCTTAGGGAGAAGAGAGGTCAGATCACAGAAATTGATAGGCTCCTTCTGGGGGAGAAGATCGCGGGCGCTATCCAATTCAATAATGACGACCTATTGGGTCTCAACATGGATCTCATGTATGTCCGCTCGCAAATCGCGGATTGGAAGGAACTGAGTAAGGAGCAGAGGGAGATGACATACATCCAGCTCTACAGGCTGATTGAACGGGTGATCAAGCAGATCTGCTTCAATCTCTCCGGGGAAGAGCTTGAGGTCAATGCTCCTGCAGAAGTCAACTTTTTCGAAGGTTTGAAGTGGCTGTCTACTAATGGCTATATGGATAAGGACACTTATTCAACACTCAATCATTTCAGGTTCCTGAGAAATCAGGTCATTCATGAACCAGGGACAGAGATACAGGTTTCCAGCACTACCCTCATAGATGTGATCAGGGACACTAACCAAATTCTGAAGAACGCGGAGCGGAAGTTCATTGAAGGTCAGAAAGTCTAGAACAAGAAGAGATTTATTACTTGGATGACATACATTGTGCCCACAGCTACCAGCATACTCGTCTTGAGATCTGAGTTGAAGACATAGATGCTCAGAGATGTAATAACGACGAGGAAGACCACTTGATTAAATATCCCAAGGATCATCCATATGGGATACGGCACGGGCTGTCCAATGACCGATATGACCAGAACTTCGATATAAACTGGGAGGGTAGCTAGCAGGAATCCAGCTATGGTATGGGGATACGCTCCCTTGATCAATGACCTGAACTTCTGTGTGAGTAAGAATTGTATCCCTATGTATACACCTACGTGGAATAGAAAAAGCAGGGAATTGGTTAAGACGGGTTTACTGGTGCTGTTGTAGAACATCACCCCTGCCACTACAATCTTCGAGGAATTGGATGCGCCTATAGAGAGAAAGGTTAGGAGTGCGAATAGAGCTAAGAATGGAAATGTGTATCTATTGAGATAGTCGACAATGATATTTGGGGTCTTCCCAAAGGACTCTACTTCTTGAACCTTAACAGCTCCCTCGTCTGTCCGGAGGAACCATCTGCAGAGATCATGTCCCTCATCAGTGAGAATGTACTGCCTATTCTCATCTTGATCTATAAATCCATTGATGATCTTTAGGTGGTGGTAGATTGACCCGATAGAGTGCCCCCATGTCTTCATCTCGCTTATAGATATTCGTGAATTCTCAAAGGCAGTCTGGAGAATCCGTCGTCTAACGGGATGTGACAATATGGTGAATACATCATCATCTTCGCTGTCCATACTCACTACGACCACCTTATTCCCTTCTCCTTAGGAGAATAGGCAAAAGAACAAAAATCAGGGTGGAGATGATCAGAGGGGGGATTGTAGATGATACAGAGGCACTAGGGACAAGGTTCTCGGTCTGTGGGAGTACCTGATCAAGGTAAGGGACAGAAACGGACGAGGTTATTTGGGTGGGTAGAAGCTCACCGAAAACGAGGGAAGGTCTTACTCCTAACTCAGGATCGTGTATGATGACGTTTCCCCTCGGATAGCTGAATACCACATCGAACTTATTGTTGGATTCCTTGTCAACTGTGGAGTAAACACTCTCGTTTTTTCCATCAATATCGGCAAAGCCAAGCCAAGAAAAGTATGCGGGGTTTTGACTGTTCAGGACAACTGATTCAGTATCATTTTCCTCAATCTCAAAACTGGATTCTAATGATGTTAGTATTGCTAACTGAGATTCGTTGGAGGCAAATGGAATATTCCTAATCTCAAAATCAATTTTCAGTGCCGTGGGTTTGAGATCTATGGAATTGACTGTTGTGAAATTACCCACAATGTGGAATCTAATGAGGAATATCCCGTCATGTGTCATTGCCTCGATCACATTGTCGATAACTCCATTCCCGAGATCAACCTGTGTGTAGACGAGGTCGTTAAAACCTATCTGGTCTAGATTAAATTCTTGGACCACAGAGTCAGATACGGTGAACTCACCATCGAAGTCTGTGTCGATGAACTCTACAAGACCGAGTATCTTCAACTGCAGTTCTGATTCAATCTCCTGCAAGTCAGATCCTGACTTGTACTTGATCTCGATTACAGGTTCGGAAGAGAAGTCAACACTTGATTCAAATTCTTCAGTCATTCCTGCCCTCTCTACCTTGGACTTGATCTCGGCAGATTCCTTCTCGGACTTTACCTCCACCTCAAACTTAGCTTCATCCTCATCGTGTTCCGAAGTCTCTTGATCCGTAGTCTCCGAATCCTCGTGACTTGTAGTGTCCGAATCTTCGTGATCCGAGGTATCGCTGGTTTCGGTATCAGTTGTTTCGCTAGTTTCTGGTGGTTCTGTCGTTTCGTCGTCGGTGGTTTCGTCCTCCGAGCTCTCGGTGGAGTTATCAGCCTTTGGGTAGATCATCCCGTTGTGATCCCTCTGATCCTTGGGACCACTTTGATTTTTGTTGTTCATAGCTGAATTTGGTACTAGGACAGAGATGAGAACCAGTGTCGTCACTAAGACAAAAAGAACCTTAGTGATCTTGATACTCATACCTTCGAACCTCCTCAGCTATATAATGATCTTAGAACTTAAAGTAATTAATGTTTTACTGTGCTAGAACTTTATTCCGAGCACTTGTAAATCCATTTTACGACATTGTACCATTTCCTATCACTGGACGGCCTACAGACGAACCCACAACTGATAAAGTATCAAATCTGCGATTGACGCTGATTTTCTCCCTGAATATCCGAGGAATACTCATGGTTGCGGAAGATATTTGAAGGACGGAAATGGTCTGGAATATATGTCTTCAACCGGAGTTAAAGAATCAATCTCAAAATCAGATTACAAAATAATAGAAAGCCTCTCATCCGCAGGGTGGGTGACTCTTTCTGTAGATACAGAGGATTCGGTAGTGACCAAGTTGAGCATTAGCTTCGGTTTAGAGGACGAGGGACAGAGTCCCAGCTCAATACCCATTGACCTGATCAACAAGTTCGAGCATCTCCGTACCTTGGAGATCACCGACACCCCGATATCCAAACTGTCCCCTGCTTTACTCAAGGGTCTAAGAATCGACGAGTTGCTCATTGTCGACTCAGAGGTTGAGGTTCTTGAGGATGGTGTATTCGATGGATTGGGACTTAGCTACCTCAACCTTACTGGAAATCTCATCCGAGCCTTGAAACCTTCTTCATTCACTGGATGTGATAGCCTGACTGAGCTCAATCTCTCCGAGAACAAGATCTCTGATATAGAGATTGGTATTTGGGCACAGATCCCCAAATTGGAGACCCTTATCCTCTCCAACAATCAGTTAGACTCAATCGATCATTCCTATTTCACGGGTCTAAACAATCTTCAGTACCTCGATCTTGAAGAGAACTGGATATCTGAGATCCATCCGGACACATTCAAGGGTATACCGCTTGTCTACCTTAACCTCGGAGGTAACAACCTCTCAGCAATTCAGGAAGGAGTTCTCGACCATCTAGTCAATCTTGAGGAATTGGTTCTCGAGGACAACGAGATTGTCTTATTGGACTCTGGTATTTTCAAGGGTATGCAGAAATTGGAGATACTGGCTCTTTCCAACAACTCCTTTGAAAGGATACCCGACTTGAGCCCCTCTCAAAACCTCAAGGTACTTGCCATGGACGAGAATGTCATCGAAGAACTCGATGAGACCATAGTGAGCAATCTTAAGAGTTTAGAGCAAATTGATCTCTCTGCGAACAACATTCACGTTCTTCCTCCTTCATTATTGAAGGGCATCAAGAATCTGGTCTACTTCTACGCATCGGATAACGTAATTGAGGTTATTCCAGAAGGCTTC
>JALWRB010000080.1 GCA_027077875.1 Candidatus Heimdallarchaeota archaeon | reverse complement strand
GCTCTACCCCTGGAGAGTACTCATCCACTATTGACCCCCGCCATATTTCCTTCAGCAGCCCTGAAAGTTCCTGTATTCCCTGCTTGTGCAAGCTGTGCTCCTTGTCCAATCGCTCTATGTACAGATCCAATGCGTCCTGAGGGGGGATGACGGTGTAGTGGGCACTTCCTACCGACTTTGAGATTAAATCCTGTGCCGCTAGTGAGCTGAGAACCTGATAGATTCGAGACCGGGGAAGCTCGAGCATATTGGAGAGCTCTATTACGGACAGAGCCGGATTCCTGAGCAGGGCAGCGTACACTCTTGCCTCGTTTTTACTCAGGTTGAGGATGTTCTCCAAGGAGCGGATAAGTTCCACACCCCTCCCTTGATTCCCTGCTATATTGATGTTGCTACAGAGCTAGTTGTCCATTTCTTACTCCACATCTTGGATACATAAGCAAGTCTGTCATTGGGATTTTACATGAATTTGAATACCTTTAAATCATCTGTTGTTCAATGTACTCTCAATTATGCGTATTTTACAGTATTTAATCATTATACTTCTTCTTCTCATGCCCCCATCCATTTCCGCACAGGGGGTGGACATCGTCATCGACGGAGACATGGATGACTGGTTGGGTGTGCCGAATGCCTTGAATGACTCCGCTGATGATGTCCCGTGGATCAACCTCGTGGGCGTCCAGATCGTAAACGACTCGGAGTACTTGTACTACAGGATGCTCTATTCAGGGAGGGTGGAGTACGATCTCCTGTGGGCAAACCTCACTGTCAGGAATATGGCCAATGACGTCTTCGTGGTGATGGCGTTCGTCTCGGTTGGATTCACTCAGGAGGATACTTGGGTCTTTGCAGGAACAGATCTGGACAATCCCTACAACAACAACAGTATTCCCGAGCCGATCGCCTACAATCAGGGTTGGGCGAAGGTGGACAACGAGACATACACCTCAATCGAGTTCAAGATCACGCTCGCCTCAATCTCCTCGGGAAACATGAGTAACGTCGAAAAACTCGATATGGTTTTCTGGCACTATGACACATTCTCAGCAGGTCTGGGTCTATTACAGGACGAGGGATATGACCGGGCTCCTGATACAGGTTTCTTCACCTACTATCCAGGCGAGGGAATATCACTGACCCCCGTTGAGAACCAACCCATAAATGAGACCACCACAAATCAGGTCCCACTTGTCCTTGTCCCTTCCGCCATCATTCTCCTGATCATGAGAAGGCGTTCGTCACAATAATCAGTGGAGTAAACGGACAAGAGGAGTTAAGAAGTGCCAACCCCTATGGAGATTATGAACGGTAAACAGAGGAAGAATATCAAGTTGGGTGCAAGGGTTCAAGTGGTCGAGAAGCACAACCAAAAGAGTGGGGTACTCACGGAGGGAGTGGTCGTTAAGGTCCTGACTAACTCCGCCAGCCACCCCCACGGGATCAAGGTGCGGCTTGAGAGTGGGAAGGTCGGTAGGGTGAAAAAGATACTAGAGGACTGAGAGACCTAAATCGAATCCACCGTCTTGATAATCTTCCCCTTCAGATCCATGATCTCATTGTACAGACTATCGAAATCGTCCAAGAAGCTCGAGACCTTCGGGTTATTGATACTGGTGAAATGGTCATGGATGCTCTTGTACTGCTGTGTCACTTCCTCCGAGACTCTTCTCACTTCATGGATGGTATTGATAAGGAGACTAGGGGTGAATTCCACACATGATATTGGCTCGACAAGTTCGCTCCTCCCAAATTTCTCGTTGTTGTCAGTCCTCATCGAGATGTTGTAGAACCTCTCCACTTTTTCGTTAAATGTAGGGATTAGCTCCTGATTGATCTTGTTGAGGATAGATGCGTTCCTGATGTAGAATGTGCTCTTGCTCACGAAGTGGACAAGAGGCTTAGATACCGTCTTCCCAATTGTGGTGAGGGAGTAGAGCATATGCTTTCCACTCCGCCTCCTCGTCACAAAATTCAGCTCCTCCAACCTCTTCAATCGCTTGGCTATACTCGCCCGAGCGATCGGGAGCGAATCCAGATCGTCG
>JALWRB010000079.1 GCA_027077875.1 Candidatus Heimdallarchaeota archaeon | reverse complement strand
TCAACATATAACGGCGTGAGGAAGAAGATGATATACTCAAGCAGGGAGACAACAAGTCCTCTCCTCACGGTCCGATCCATACACCACACGTCAGTAGAAGCAGTAATTAATGCACGTATCTCCCCCTGATCCACCTTTATGTATCACTCTTACACGGTGTTTGGAAGTAGAGAATTGAATATCCAGCAGCATATACGTCCGAGTTCCACAAGGTAATTAAGACGAGACGAACCTTTAACGATAAAGAGAATTTCGTCCGGTAGGAATAGTATGGTTCACATAACAAGATACACCACAAGATTCGTAGAAGGTACCGTCTTCAGCGAGGACTATTACGGTCAGGAGAGAGGTGACATCCACAGACAACTCATTATGAATTTCGTCGAGTTTGCGCAAACGGAGAGCTTGGTGGTGCTCAGCAGAGCCCTGAAATTCCTAATAGCATATTTCAAAGCTTCTGCGGATATAGTTGTACACCCCGAATTCACCTTCTCAAACTATGATGGTGACATCGATATAACCGTTCGTGGGAGGAGATTCCGTATCCTCATAACGGTTTATAACGATGTATTTGTCATGGCATACTCTGGCATTGACGGTACACGCATGAGTATGCAGACTGATGATCTAAGCAAATTTGTGGATGTGCTACTGGAATGGATAAAGCTAACTGACCTCGAAAGTAAGATTATATTCTCCAGGCAGTGAAAGCTGGAAGAACTCTGTGGAACTCATCCATGCAAGTTTGGCTCGAAAGTAAGATCATATTCTCCAGGCAGTGAAAGGGGGTCTGGATTCAAAATAATGCAGTGTTAGTTCAAGTCTGATCCAGTAGATTGTCGATACTATTCGGTAGAGCGTATTTCTTGAACATCCAGTACTTAAGTGCCCACAGAAATGCAATTGAAAGGAGCCATATAGCAGTATACAGAGCCATGACCCCAATCCCAGACCCCAGCACGTCAAATCGAAGGATTATTGCAAAGACGATCATCAAGCTCGTGGTTTGCCAGAAAATGATCTGAAAATCCTTCATCAACAGATCATATTTTCTAGATCTTTCGGCGTGAGTTCTCAGTCTACTTCTTAGATCAGACATCACACATACCCTCCAAGAGGTCCTCCAGAACGACCACTTCAGGGATCAGTTGTACACCCTCCGAAAACACCAATATCGTCATTGCAATCATTATAATCGTTCCACCCAGCATATATTAAATAAACCTAACGTTTATTACTTATGAGTTCATGAGCAAAATTGAGAATGATAAATGTAGCAGAAATTGACTTCTCATACGGAGATAACCAGATCTTCAACGACTTCTCCGTGAGGTTTGAAGGAAAAATAACAGGGTTGATCGGGCAGAATGGCGCGGGAAAGACGACTTTGGTCAACTTAATTCTCGGTTTAAGAAAACTCGATTCGGGGAAGATAGCTGTTGATGGCCTTGATATCAGCGAAAATCGCAATGAGGTACTGAAGATGGTCGGAGTCATGTTCGAGAGCCCTGAATTCCCGGAGTACTACACGCTCTTAGACCATCTCGTCCTCGTAGCGAGACTCCGGGGAATGGATCCAGAAGAGGCAAAGCAGGAAGCGGACTCCCTGCTGCGAAGGTTCGATCTGGCAGATCGCGCACTGTCAAAGTTCAAGTCGCTCTCTGCAGGTATGCGTCAGAAGTACGCCATCGCGGTTGCGGTGATTTGTCACCCGAAGTTCATCCTCCTTGACGAGCCCACCGCTAACCTCGACGTGAAGGCACGTACGGAGGTACTAGAGTATCTCCAGGAACTTGCTTACCAGCACGACCTACATGTCATCATCCTGAGCCACATTCTCCACGACCTCGAGCGGGTCTGCGACGAGGTGGTCATCATCCACAAGGGGAAGATAGAGGGGAAGTACTCAATGGAGGAACTAGTGAGGGATCGCTTCATCCGGGACTATTCAATTAGGGAGTTGGACGCCGGGAAAAGGGCGGAATTGCAGCAGAGACTCAGGGATCTGGGGGTGGAGAATATCAGGGAGAACGGGATCCTTGTGGAGT
>JALWRB010000078.1 GCA_027077875.1 Candidatus Heimdallarchaeota archaeon | reverse complement strand
GCCCTGAAACTCCGTGTAGTACCGGATAACCACCTCCATACCTGTCGAATGAGAGAGACTGGATCCCACGGGATGAGCCCCCACCCACCAATCATATCTAAGTATTCTATTCTGTATCCCCTCGCCACCAATATGTAAGTCGTATCTGTATCGTCTGCGATCGTGAGCTCATTCATTCCCCCGTTCTTGATGAGTAACTCCTTATCGAACAAGGCAGTTCCACCAGCGAAGATAGCAGATCCAGTCGCTCTTCTAGCCAATTGGTAATACGAGAAGAACTGCATCTGCAGGAATGCTGCCGTGTACGTGAGAAAGGTGTGCATGTTGACATAATCCACCCTCATCTGGACTGCTATCGTATTTTCCTGCCAGTAGTTCATGGAGTTCAGGATGACACTTCTCTCGAGGAGGTGGTCCGCGTCGATGAACAGCACGACCTCTCCCTTGAGCTTGGGAAGGCAATCGTTGATGGCCCCAGCTTTAAAACCTCGTCGGTGGTCACGGTGGATGTACCTGACATTAAGGGCACTGCATAATTCCCTAATGACTGTGGTCTCTGCCATGTCCTCGAGTACAACCACCTCCAACTTATCCTCAGGATAGTTCAGATCCAGACTGGCAAGGATCGTCCTCCTGAGGATCTTGGGTGACTCCCTGTAAGTGGGTATCACGATGCTCGCAAACGGGAGGTCAGCTGAGTCCTCCTTCCAGTACCTCCCCCTGTACCCAATTGGTTTGGGGAGGGGTAGGAATCTTCTACCGAAATTCCACAGAACCATGATGGCGAAGTTTGTTGTGAACCCTCCAACTGTAAATATATAGAGGTTCAACAAGAATGCAGAGGTTGACAGTCTTTGTTGTAGGAGTTCGAGGAACGAGAACCAGAGGTATATGTTGAACATCACTAATAGAGCAATAAATGTAAGGAGGAAGAGTCGATACAGGGCCATGTTTCCCTTGATCTCTGTGGGTTCATACGGTGGGTATGTGGGCCGGACTATACGTATTCTGGTCTCTTCCTCTGCCATACATTAAGCTCGAATTCTCGGGATTTTAATAAGGTAATGAAAATGAACGAGTACTCCATGAATCGGAGAGGGTATTTTCTTCAGTAATTCAGTAACACGCTAATTACCGGGAAACTGTTGAAGAAGTTTTAATACGTCATCTATGGGCCATATCTATGGTGCTCTCTGGAAAGAGAATATTGGTGACAGGCGGTGCTGGATTTATTGGATCCAATCTCGTAGACCACTTGGTGGGTGAAAATGAGGTGATTGTCGTCGACTCACTACGAACCGGTAAGCGGGAGAATGTAAATCCCAGTGCAGAGTTTCACAAACTACCTATCGCCAAGATCAACGAGATCGAGGGGCGGGACATCGATGTCGTCTTTCACCTTGCAGCCATGGCCTCGACTCAAGAGAGCTTCCTCAAACCTGATGAGTGTATAGAGATCAACGGTGCCGGAACTGCCAAGATGCTGGAGTTCTCCAGAGTGAACGACATAGAAAGGTTCGTCTTCACATCAACTGCCGCACTCTACGGCAACAACCCTGAACTTCCCAAGCGAGAGACCATGTCTATCGAGATTCTATCTCCGTATGCCGCATCGAAGAGAGCAGGAGAACAACTTGTTGATATTTACGCTCGGTCATATGGGATGAAGTGCTACTCACTCCGCTTGTTCAATGTATTCGGTCCAAGACAGAATCCGCACAACCCGTATTCGGGGGTCATCTCCATCTTCCTAGACCGAGCCAAGAGAGGAGAAACCCTGTACATCAATGGAGATGGTAGCCACACCCGTGACTTTGTCTTCGTTAACGATGCTGTACGTGCTTTTGAACATGCTGCCCAAGGGGAATCGGAATTTGGATCCGCGATAAATATCTCAACGGGAGTTGAGACGAGAATAGACCAGCTGGCAAGGATGATTATAGAAAAAGTGGGCTCTTCTTCCAGTATTGAGTTTCGTGATCCGAAGATCGGAGATGTGTACCGATCCTACGCTGATAATTCAAAAGCAAGGAGAGTTCTTGGTTGGGAACCGAAATTCAGCTTTGAGCAGGGTCTAGACACTTATCTGGAATGGCTTACATCTCACGGTCAATCATATAGCGAGCGAAATTGACAAGAACCTTCTTCTGTGGGGTGTCGGGTAGCTTGTCCAGAAGTTGTAGAGCCTCGTTTGCCATGTTCATAGCAGAATTTCTCGCCTCCTCAATCGCTCCAAGCTCCTCGAAGATCTCCAGTGTCCTCCTGTAATCCTCCTCGCTGGCGTTGGGATTACCGAATCCCTTCATGATCTCCTGTTTCTGCTCCTCGTTAGCTGAGTTTATTGCTTTGATCGCAATCGTCGTTCTCTTCCCCTCTCTGATGTCACTGCCAACAGGCTTTCCTAGCTTCTCCTGATCGCCCACAAGGCCAAGAATATCGTCTTGGATCTGGAAGGCAGTTCCCGATAGTCTGGCGTACTCTCGCAGAGTATCTATGTATTCGTGTCTCGTAGTGTTCAACCCGATCATACTTCCTGCGACACAGCAGAACTCGAAAAGCACACCAGTCTTGAGGTACTGCATTCGCGTGACCTCTTCATTGGTGATGGTCAGGGGATCCTTAGTTGTAAAACCGATGTCCAGTGCCTGACCGTGACAGAGCTCAACGTACTTAAGAGCCAGTTGATTGGCCACCTCGAACTTCACCTCCAAGGATGTGTTCATCAGGTGATCAAGGATCTTAAAGGAGAATCCGAGGAGGACGTCTCCTGCTAAAATCGCAGTTGTGGGGTCCCACTGCTTCCACGCAGCGACCTGACCCCTGCGTGTCTCGTCGTTGTCCATCCAGTCGTCGTGTAGGAGGCTAGAGACATGTAGGGCCTCAACTGCTGCTGCCACGGGTATGGCGTCGTCCTCATTCCCACCCACTGCTCCACATGAAAGCATGACCATTGCAGGTCTGAAACCCTTGCCTCCACCTCTTGGGTAATGGAGTGCCGCGTCCCTTAGGGGGTCCTTCGGAAAGATGAGCTCCTCACTCTTGTCAAAGAAGAACTTTCTGGCTCTCTCTGCCCTCTGTTTGATATCTTCCTTAATGTCAGACACAATATGCTGTAGAAGGTTGTGAATAACAAGTTTGCTATAGTTAGTCGGGAAGGATTCATAAGGATTATAGAACAGACCCTCGACATTCGGATGTGAAAATCCTCCACCTAACGAATCAGTACCCGACAGAAAAGTTTCCCTATAAGGGAAGTTTCATCCGGAATCAGATGGTGGAGATGGCGAAGTACGACGATGTGGAGGTCCACGTCCTCGCTCCTATGTACGAGAAAAATGCGAACCTCTCTGGATTTATTGACGAAGGTGTTCATGTGCACTTCTTCGACCCACATGTCTACCCGGAAAAAGACCCATTACTCTCTCGCATCTTCCCTGGAATTAAGGGTAAAGTAAGGATGCTGAGGTTCCTCCTTAGTTTTAGAAAGAGGGCGCTGGGCCTGAAGAGGGAGTTCGGTATCGAACTCGTCCACTCCCACTGGTTGATCCCCTCGGGACTGGTCGGCTACATGATCAGACCGGATATATTTGTAAATACCTCGTATGGATCTGACGTCATGCTCATGCCTGAGAAGTTGCTCTGGCGAACTGTAATAAGACGTATCCTCAAGAGAATAAACTACCAATTCGCCATAGGAGAAGTCATCAAAGAGCGGTCTCTAAAATTAGGTGCAGCTATTGCCGAGACCATTATGCCCGTTCCAATATCGAAGAAGCAGTACGACGATCTGGTGAGTGTTCCAATTGAGAAGCACGAGAATGAGGAGGTTAGAATCCTGACGGTGGCTTCACTGTACCCACTGAAGAACATCTCTACATTGATCCAAGCTGTGGCGGAATTGGGAGCTCTCGAAGGTGTCAGGCTTGATATTGTCGGTGACGGACAATCGAGAGATGAACTTGAAGAACTGGCCAAAACCTCATCCATCCCTGTGTTCTTCCACGGATTCCAAGACAGGGAGAACTCTCTAAGGATTATCTCCGACGGTCACATATCCGTCCTCCCATCCTACTCAGAGGGTATATCCTCCTTCCTTGTGGAAAGCATGCTCGCGGGTAATCTCGTCATTGCCTCAGACGTCGGAGGAACCCCAACCATTGTAGAAGACGAAAAGAGACTCTTTCTACCAGACGACCTTCCAAGACTTGTCGAGCTGTTGAAAACCTTCATTGTGGATCGGGATCAGAGGTTAAACTCTGCGAGGCACGACCGGGAGAGAGCGATGTCTAACTTCAATCCCGAGGAGACAGTCTCTGTGCTAGTTGAGAGGTACAGGACTCTTATCAGTAGTAAGGCTCGGAATATAAGACAACACGACCTCCACTGAATCTTGGTTCATCTATCGGTAGTGAGTTCAGGGTGTAATGATGTGCTAGATGACGATGTGCTAGATGAATCGTCCTTCATTCATGACCCGCATCTTCTGAGCTGACAGTTCCATGACCTCCCTGATAGTGCGCCCGTCGACATGCTCGAAGTACGAGGATTCAACCTTCTGGATAGCGTATTCTATGGAGTTGTAGTCGAACTTCAGACCGGGTAACTTTCCGTGAATCTTGACATAACCTATGGTAGATATGGAGAAAGATCCGAGAAGCGATGCCCAGTACAGGGGATCAATGAATGAAAGTGCTCCTGCTAAAACTACGCTTGAGACGAGACCCATGAAGCTGACGGTAAGTATCATAGCGCCAAGCCCGAAGACCTGTAGCGGGAAGTACTCAACAAAGACTATACGTCCTAGGAGCTTGTTCGCCCGTATTGCGAAGTCGAGAGCCCCTCGCATCAACCTGCTCTCCCCGTGCTTCCTCACCGAGAAATGTATGGGTATCTCCTTGATCTTGAAGCCTCGGTAGGCGGTCTCGATGATCATCTGCTGCGTGTAGGTGAACCCTGGTCTCAGCTTGATTGAACTAATGAGCTCTGGGGTGAAGGCTCTGAAACCGCTCTGTCCATCGGTGATTCTGACACCGGTCAGGATGGCAAGAAGGACGGTGAACACCTTGTTCCCGAAGTACTTGATCTTCGGCATCTCCTCTATCGTACCCGCGAGTCTGGATCCCATCATAAGGTCCACCCTTCGGGTGAATATCGGTGAAACCAGTTCTGGGATATCGGCTGCGTCGTACTGGAGGTCCGCATCAAAGTTCACAATGGCCTTGACATCAGGGAGGTGGGAGATGTACTCTGCTCCTGCTTTGAATGTAAATGCGAGCCCCTTGTTTTCCGAGTTGTGGATAACTATCGCTCCAGCCCTCTCGGCAAGCTCTGCAGTACGATCAGTCGAACCGTCATTGATGACGACGACCCTGTTTACGTATTTCCTGACCTCCCTCACGCACTGCTCAATGCTCTCCTCCTCGTTGTAGGCAGGGATCATCACCACTACCTCATCTCTGATCATCTCGGGAGGAGCCATGTCATAGCTCCCTCTCTCCAGTAAGGTAGTAGGTCGGAAGAACGAACGGGTTACCCAGAACACGAAGACCATCCCAATGAAGACCAACCAAGTGATGCTGTAGTACAGCATGATCTGCTTCGAGTTCTCGAAAAGGGTGATCAGCCCTCCACCGAGCCAGAATAGTAAATGACTCCACAGTAGCCTAGATGGCGTAAAAAGATACCCTTTCGGCTTCCTCAGTTCCTTTCTTGATCCCACGTGGAAGGTCTGCATGCTCCTCAAGATGTGTTGCGACCCAAGAATTATAAATATATTTAGACAGATTCGGAGTGTGATTCAACCAATGGAGTCCTAATGGGACATCATCTTACGGTTTTTGTCTACATTTTTTCGCATTTTATGTTCATACAATACACAGAGGACCGAGCCAAATGATTATAACGATTTCAGACCGAGGAAGGATTGATGTACCAGTTTGTCCTTCCTGCACTGTCAATTGTCGGTGTCGGAATTTTGCTCAGAAACCTTCTGATCATGGTCGTCGAAGAGCCAGAGTCGAATAACTACGACAAATACCTCGACACCCTACTCCTTGGAACGCTGCTTGTGAACCTCCTCCTCATCATCCTCGGTTTACTCTTCGATGGTGTCTTCGTCCTCACCGCTAGGCTTCTGTACATCACCGGTCTTCTGTCACTGCTGTTCAACGGGATACGTTACATCAAGTCAGGCAAGGTAGACCTCAAAACCTACCGGAACTGGAACTCCTACCAGTGGGCTTTGCTGGGTGTCATGCTCACCTATGTCTTCTACGCCTTTATCTCCCCGATCAGGGGCTGGGACTCCCTACAGTTCTACTTTCCAAACGCGAGGTTCTATGTGGAGAGCGATGGTTTCAGCGTAGGGACCAATCCCCTGACGTTCTACCCCATGTTCAAACCCCCGCTCGTCAGCGTCCTTTTCGCCTACTCCTTCGCTAACGTCGGAGAATTCTATCTCGAACTCCTCCCGTGGTTCTACATGATCCTCATCCCCTACGTCACGATCAAGACGGCGAGGATACTCTACGATGACGAACGAGTAGGGTATTTCGCTGCAGTCCTAATGGGTACCATGGTGTTTAGCTTCCACATACTCCTTGAGTCGTACTACTTCCAGGAGATACCGCTTACACTGTTTGTGAGCGCCGCTATTTACTACTATCTACAGTACCGTAGGACGTCCCAGAGGTACTACCTTGTCATGGCAGAGGTGGCCATCGTCCTGTCAGCCCTCACCAAGCTCTCGGGTATCATCCTGTTCCCGTTCATGGCACTGATTTTCAGGGACTTCATCCACCGATACATCTCGGCACTTGGTGTCATGGTCATCACCCTGTTCCTGACCTACAAGAGCGCAGTCGACATCTACATAGGAACGTCAGTCTTCGTTCTAGCCATTGGCATCTATATGACCTACTCCGTGCTCAGGCGGGAGGATCATCTCCCCGAGATCAGCCAGAGGGATCAGCTCCTCTTCCTCTCACCGGGTATAGCAGGCTTCGTCCTCGGAGTGATCGGATTCATCTACCTCGCTTTCACCTCGGGCTCCCTCGACTTCTGGACTGCGTATATCTTCAGGGGTAAGACCTCCTCCATCAGGTGGGAGTACCCCACGGTGGACAATCCTGCAGAGACCATCTGGTTCCAGTACTCAGCTCAGACCTCCTTCACCGCTGCGATATTCTTCCTCTTCACCGGGATGATCTTCGTCTCGGCGTGGATACTGTACAAGATCTGGGGGACCTACAGCGTGGAGTTCACCCAGCCCTTCCTCAATCGCTGGATATGGATCTTCTTCATCATATGGCTGACCTACTTCTCATACAGATCCTCCTCCCGATATCTGTCGTTCATCCTCGTCCCCCTGAGCATTGTCACCGCCAAGGGTATCATCGACTTCGGGGAGTACTTCAAACAGAGGGTGGGCTGGGAATTCGACATCTCGGTCCTCATGTGGTACAACGCCATCCTGCCCTTCTTCTACTACTACCCTACAGTCCCTCTTGAATTCGTCACACTGTACCACTCCCTGAGACTGTACTACCACCACCTGTACCAGTTCAGGCTGGTTCTCTATGCCATCGCCTTCCTAGCCATCGGCATTGGCGTCCTCAAACTCGCAGACAACTACACCAAGAAGGGCAAGGGACCTCGCTTCAACCAAGTCATGGCTGGTCTGACCGTGCTGATGTTTGTTCTGCCGGGAATACTGGCGTACAGCGTCACCGGATTCAGCACGTACAGAATTCAAACCGAGCTGTTCCACCACACAAGGGCCGAGATGAACACCCTTGTTGAACACCTCAACTCACTCGGTCTTGACAGCGACGACCTCCTGCTCAGCGTTGACACAGCAGGTGTACCCTACAGGACGGGTATCCCCACCTATGACCTCATCATGCCCTTCCTCGACAAGTCCATGTTCGACGGCGTGGATCCGCACGACATAAACCAAGTGCTCTCCACCCTGCAGAAGAACAACCTGCGTTATTTCCTCTACCCAAAGGCAGGACAGGCACGGTACTCATGGCTCGACCAGAAATTCGGGGTCTCATACTGGCTGTCCGAACCCGTGTTCAACAGCAGGATCTACACCAGTGGGTTCAATACCTCCGAGTATGACGTCCTCAAGTTCAACTACAACCAGAGCTTCTCAGGGCTTCTCAGCATCGGTATCACCGACGGCATGGTGAACTCCAGCCTGATGGGATACCAAGAGATCGACCGGGTCTACAGTCTGGCCAGCAATATCTCCCTCCACTTCGCAGGTCTGGACGTGGAGGTCAACGGATCAGCAGTAGACCGCATCAGCTTTGTC
>JALWRB010000077.1 GCA_027077875.1 Candidatus Heimdallarchaeota archaeon | reverse complement strand
AGGGAGAATGACGTCATGGGATTCATCAATGAAGGTGTGAAGAACGGGGAGAATGTGGTTGTGTGTTTTGACGCGGGGATGAATGTTCTCAGACTCCGAGACTAGGAGAATTTTAGTCAGTCGGTCTTGTCTCGCGAGAAATCCGCAATGTAATTGTAGAAGAAGTCTACTTGCATGACGCTACTACTAGTAAAAAAGCTTTACAAATATCCGTCAACGAAAATTGGCATCCACCTTATTTTGATCGTAGCACATGTCTAGGATATGGCACTGCAATCTCTCCCTATACCGGCGATTGAGATAATCACCCTTCTGAAGAAGGAGGGGGTTCTCTCGTCAAGGGAAATCCTCAAATTCTTCAACGGGAAGTACGAGGACAAAGCAGTAAAATACGCCATCAGAAGATTGCTTGAGAACAAACTTATTCACAGGGTTCCCAACTTGTTGGATATGCGAAGCGTATATTACAGGTTAGCCACTGCAGATGAGCTATCCGAGATCCGCAGTTCCATCTCCGAGAGCATCTCCCAGGAGATAGACGACGCTATAGCCTAACCCAACACCAGGAACTTCGAACCCACCTTACCCAGTACAGTCCCCTGCTCAACATCAGACAGATATACACGTAGATCCGCCTCCTCGTTGTTGAAGAGAGAGATCCGGGTGATGGACGTCGCAGGGTTCAGGACAAAGCCATCGTGCCTGACGAAGTAGAAGTTGTCGTAGACACCGTTCTTGGCAGTCACCTCTTGTATCATTCTCAGCTCATTCTCGTCAGGGGAGAACATGACGAAGAGTTTGTCGGTATGACCCAGAAGCTTGCTGAACAGGAGCATCGTTCCGGAGACTGCGTATGCATCTCTGTCAAGTCCGTCGATGAACCGCTTCAGTGCCACCCTGAGATCATTAAGGTCCGACTCATCCACACCATCTGGCAACTTGGAAACCAAACTTTCGTCTATCTCCAGCTGATCGTACAGCTCCAGAGGTTCTGATTCCTCGTGGAACCTCAGGATCTCATCTCTGACCTGCCAGCTGTGCCCTGAGTCGCAGGTGATGTGCCCGTCGAAGATCTTCTCGTTGTTGTAGTCCCCCATGATCTGGTACTTCCCTCTAGGATCTGCTTTCTCGCATCTGGGACAGCGGAGTAAGTTGATGATTTCAAGCTTCACAGCTAGGGGTGCACTTTCGAGTTTATGAGGATTAGGACTACTTCCTACTCTTGGGTTTACGGGTCTTCCTAACCCTTCTCTCCGTCACCCTTGGAGACCGGTACGACCTTTCCTTCACCTCGATAGGGAACCTGATCTGGAAGTAGAGCAGGAGCACGGAGATGACGAGGTTGATGTAGTCTATTGTCCCAAAAAGAGAAATAATCAGATTCGAGATCGCCGCGGGGTAGATGAGCAGGTGGAACGGGGGGTAGTCGTTGAAGATGGCAAAGAAAGTAACCACCGAACCTATCAGGACGATGAGAAAAAGCGTGAATGCCAAAGGATCAAGCCCGCCCAGGCCCTTGAGCATGATGAACCCGAGTGTGAGCCCGGCCCCCCAGATCTGGAGGAAAAGAAGCAGTAGGAACATTTTGTTCGCACGTGAGAGATCGACAAACTCCATGGTATCACCCGGTGTTTTTGAGACCGGCAATAATCGCGTTAACCGTGGGAATTAAACCCTTTAGATATTTCGGGTCACCAGTAGCCCTCCAGTCCTTCAGGAGGGAGACTTGGAGAATACCAATCGAGTCAAGATGCGGGAGCCTTCGGAGTATAGCCTCACGGATTGCTGGATCACCTTCCATCAGCACTTCCTGTCCGGTAATGCGGAGGACTGCCTCCTTGGTTCGCAAGTACTCGTGACGCATGGTATCAAGCAGTTCCTTCGACTCTTCCTCCATGTGGCAGAGACTGTGGTAGACGTCCATCAACTTGAAGTCCATCTTAGTAAGCACCATCTGCAAGTAGTTGATGAGAGAGCGGAAGAACGGCCAGTTCTGATACATCTCAGCTAGGATCGAGGTCCCCGTCTCTTCGATATGCTCAAAGAGGGCGGTCCCGACCCCGAAGTACATGGGGAAGATGTTGCGGCTCTGGTTCCACGAATGTATCCATACCCGGTCGTCGATGTTGCAGGGGAAGTCGGTAAAATCGTTCTCCACCCCCATGATGTGAGCCAGAAGATCTGACGGCGTCGAGTGGCGGAACAGCTCGCGGATCATGGGTGACCTGCAAGCCACTGTATAGACCTCGCGATTACGCTTGGCCAGTTTCTCCAGTACCTCGGTGTACCTCGGGCTCGCCATCGATGGGTTCTTCATACCCAGCATGAACTTGTCGTTGATTGTGTGAACCAACAACCCATTAGCCACCAGCTCGAGATTCAGCGATGTGAGTTCCGGGTTGGCGAAGAGCGAGGACATGATCTCACCATTCTCCTCAATCTTGATGTTCCCCATCGATCCGATCGGCTGTGCCATCAGCCCCAGCTGCGATGCCTTGAACCCGCGGGACACAGCTCCTCCCCTCCCGAGGAAGAACCTTGGCCGTATCTTGAATCTGCCGAAAAGCTCTATCAGATCACGCTTGATCTTGAAAATCTCAAGGTGGGCAGAGAAGAATCCCAGTCTCTTGACATAGTTGGTGAAGTCAAGGTAGATCTCCTGAATATAGCCCCTGTTCTGTAGATGGGTCATGTAGTTCGGGTTCATGAACAGGCTCTTGAAGAAACGAGACCCATTAATCAACGTGCTGTACTCGCTGAACCGGGGAACGATGTCGATCGAGGACTGCTCACCTAGAACGGAGAGGTTGAGCTCCTTGCTGATGAGCAGGAGCCCGATCACCTGAGACTCGTCGTTGCAGTTGTCAAGGATAAAGCTCCCCACTGCCCGTGGAGAGATCTTTTCCACAATATCCTTGATGATCAGCAAGGACTCGATGAACGAGAAGCTCTCGGGGCTGAGCTTGTCGATGTGGTTGAGGATGCCCAGTGGTCTCTGCGACTCCAGCTCTTCCCTGAGGACATTCATCCTCTGGGCCAAGGTCATCTGGTCGAGATCACCCATGCCCGTGATCGCAAAGATCTCGTTAAGGACCTTGAAGACGAGCGAGGCGTCCTGTATGAAATCTATACTGGCGAGGTGGAATCCGAAGATCTTGATCAGATTGATCAGATCACGGAGAGGTCCATTGGAGATGATCTTCGCCTTGTGACGTTTCAGGGAGTTCTGGATCTGTCGCAGGTCACGGAGCAGGTCGATCGACCGGTAGTAGATGGGACCCTCCTTCTCCCTTCCCCGTTGCTCGTATACCAGCTCGTCGTTGTCTACCTCAAGCACGGAGAGCGTGTTCAGCAACTTGGCCCGGACGAACTCAAGCTTCTGACGGTACGGTCTCGATCTGTGCCTAGTCTGTATCCTGTAGGCCAGCTCAGGGAAGAGCTTGGCATCCGCTTCCAGCCCCTTCTCCAACTCCCTCGATACGCCTATCACCTCGGAAGAGTTCGAGAGCTGGGTGATGAGCAGATCCACCTTCTGCAGGTAGATCCGAAGGCATTGCTGCTTCTGCAGGATGATCGTGTCATAGGACTCGGACGGATCGGAGAGCATCCGGAGATCACCCCCAACGTTCGAACCTACACTGATGAACGACGGAACCCTGTAGTCGATCTTCCCCGTGGTCTCGATCTCGTCAGAATAGACATGGCTAATCACCCGGGACATGTTGTCGAGGATGTTGGAGATGGCCTCCACGATCGATGAGTCGAAGAAGTAGAGCAGAGACCTGACCTTCTCATCCACCCTGTTCTGTCGGTCACCCGGAGTGGTTGACTGCCAGAGAAGGGTGATATGGTACTTGATCTTGGAGATGTACTTCTGCCGAGTGAGCTCATTGAGCACGGGGTTGTCCAGCAGCTGCATGTAGGAGTAAATGGCCCTGAGATTATTCTCTAGAAGATCCTGAGCACCACCGGTAGGATGGTCGGTGAAGACCAGCTTGATGGAGTTCAGGTCAAGTAGGCTGATCACGTCCGTCGCCCTGAGCCCTAGCTTCTTCCCGTACTGAACAGCGGACTGGAGGCTGTCCATGGAGCTCGCCCTCCTTCCCTCCTCGATGGCTCGGGTGATGTAGCGCTCTTCGAGGACCAGAACGAGACGGAAGAGGATGGAGAACACCTTGACCATGATCATCTTCTCTCGGTGAGAGAGCGTCCCCACAACAGTTCGGAGATCGTCCATGGCAATCTGCGTGTCACTGCTCTCACGGTAGCTCTTCGTGAGGAGACGGATCGTCTCCTCCAACTGAAAGAGAGACCTTCCCGACTGCTCAATCAGCACCTCATTAAGGATGTCGGAGAGAAGCTTGATCTGGTCTGATAGCACCGATCCGTCCTCTTCAATAATTGGGTTGCTAGGGTTCAACAATCTCAGACCTAATTGGCAGGATGAGAATAAGAAACTTGTTTAAGAAGAGTGTCCTAGGCGTAAAACTTCCTGTGAACCAAGAGGACCGAGACCAGTATTCCGATCATAGATATCCCACCCATGAAAACGTTCTCCAGTGGATCACCCCTAAGCTGGAACTTCAAGAAGACCGAACCGTCGACTGGCTTGTTGACGAACACATTGGCGTCGTGCACAGGACGGTCGTCCCAGAACGCCAGCATTATAGAGATGGAATCGTTGGGAGAGAGCGAGACGTCAGCACCCAAGCTGTCCCCGGAGTCGAGGGGCTTCGAGAACTCGAAGATAAGGTTACTGCCGTCGGTGGTCGCCACTCCAACCGAATCCTCCCTGCCACCGAACTCCGTATCGTTGATCACTTGGAACCT
The DNA here is from genome assembly GCA_027077875.1 of Candidatus Heimdallarchaeota archaeon. Lineage (GTDB taxonomy): Archaea > Asgardarchaeota > Heimdallarchaeia > Heimdallarchaeales > Kariarchaeaceae > S139-21. The sequence goes on along the minus strand of JALWRB010000077.1, from coordinate 3,518 downwards.
CTGCGTCAGGAAGTCCTGCGCTCCTTCTTGGAAGTAGTTGACCAAAACCATATCATCAGGACTACTGTCAGTTCCGTGGATGACATTATCGCCGTTGTTGTCGAACTCCAGTCCAAAATAGTCGTGTGGCTGTGTCGTGTCCAACGAGATCACATCGTTCGGACCATCATGCGGGATGATCGCAAGGAAGTACATGTTCACCTTGTCCACAAAGATCCGGAAGTCAACGGTGATCTGATTCTGCATCGGCACTTGGTATGAGTCCGCGGTGCTCCAAACGGGGTCAGTGATGTCACCGTCTATCACAGGAGGTGCTACCTCGGAATTCACAGGCACGTTCGAGAGGAGGAAGAAAACGGTCAGGATGACCAGCAGTCGTCTCACAGTATAATCTCAAAAATCCCACTATAAGGAATTGTCAGTTGTGCCACTGTAATTTCCAATTAAAATGATCCCAGAGTGTAAGATATTTATGGGAGCAGAATGATTTCTGAGCTTGTGGAATTCTCAAGGACAGGGGAGTACTTCGAAACCGACTTCGAACTCGGAAAGCTCATCAGATTCATCTACGGACTCTCGATACTTGAATACCAACTATTCGAGGAGATCCTCATCCTCAATAACCCAACCTCTCAGTACCTAAAGGAGAGACTGAAAAGGAAGAACATCGGACTCATAAACAAGGCACTACGACACCTCTCTGACCTCGGACTAATCGACAGGAAGAAGGTGTCCATCGAGGACAGAACCGGATTCCACTACACTTACTCCACCAGACCACTCGGAGAAATCAAGCAACTGATCAAAGGGAGGGTGGACAACTGGTACAACAGAACAATCGCCAAAATCGACAACCTCGAGTCCTACTATCAGAACAAGTTCGAGCTGGTTCCCCTTGAGGAGTGAGGTATTCCCCCACTCATAACCCACTGATTTTACTATCGACCGAGCAGCCCACGTGACATTTGGTCTTCAGTGCAATTGCACAGTACAGCATGCAATAGAGCAGCATCTACGGCACCAACCTGTGGGTTCGTGCTCGGCACAGGATGGTACTACAGGAGTCTGTCGCAGCTATGTGGTCAGTTGTTCTCCTCTGTTCCCGTGGACGAATCATCTTCGTCAACCTTCTTTGAGATCAATAGGCTAAACGAGATATAGATAGAAAATGAAATGAGGAAAACAATCAGATTGAGCATGAACCCAGAGTATAAATTCATGCCAATTAGAATGGGCGAGATATTATCATCGAGCTTTGGCACGACGGAATAAAATAGCCAAAACAGGAAGATATATCCAACTATTTCATGGCGAGTACGCCCCCGCTTTAATCGAGATATTCTGATAGAAGAAACCTCCGTCCATACCGATCAGCTATACCGATGTATAAGAAGAATTCCATACATGAATTATAAGTAATGGGGAATTATAACCCTCTCCATCAGATCCGGACCACATTATAATAGTTACACCATGCCACCCGATTCACTTGCAACACACTCCACTGAATTTATTAACGACACAACCCATATCACAGTGTGACGCTTGAGGTACACGCACCGTACGAGCCCATGGGAGATCAGATACAGGCAATCGAGGAGCTGGCCACAGGATTCGCTAAGGGAAGAAAGTTCCAGACTCTCCTTGGTGTGACAGGATCAGGGAAGACGTTCACTGCAAGCAAGGTCATTGAGAGGCTCGACAGACCGGCCCTTGTCATCGCTCACAACAAGACACTGGCCGCGCAGCTCTACGCTGAGTTCAAGGAGTTTTTCCCGACGGCCGCGGTGGAGTACTTTGTCTCGTTCTACGACTATTATCAGCCTGAGTCATACATTCCGACGCGAGATCTGTACATCGACAAGGACTTCAGCATTAACGACGAGATCGAGAAGCTGAGGAACTCTACGACGCGTTCACTTGCTGAGCGTCGGGACGTCATTGTGATAGCTTCTGTCTCGTGTATTTACGGAGTTGGTCTTCCTGAGATCTATCGTCAGATGGTGATCGAGGTTGAGGTTGGCATGGAGTTAGATCGTCAGAAGTTCATGCGTGATCTGGTTGACATCCTGTACACGCGGAATGAGTACGAGCTGAGGCCCCGGACGTTTAGGTCCAAGGGTGACTTTGTGGAGATCTACCCGATTTACCAAGATGAGACGATCCAGATTGAGTTCTTCGGGGACGAGGTTGAGAGGATCTCGATCAAGGATCCTGTTTCAGGGAAGCGTCTGAGGACGGTTGACAGAGTTGCGATCTTCCCTGGTAACCAGTACTTGACGTTGGATGAGGTTCGTGAGCGTGGTATCGAGAGCATTCGGAAGGAGCTTGCTGAGCGTCATCATGAGTTGGTCACTCGTGGGAAGATGCTGGAGGCTGAGCGTCTTTTGCAGCGGACGAACTACGACATCGAGCAGCTTCAGGAGTTCGGTCACTGCAAGGGCATTGAGAATTATTCTCGTCACTTCGACGGTCGTGCGCCGGGTGAGCCTCCGTTCACGCTTCTGGATCATTTTCCAGATGATTTTCTTTTGATTGTTGACGAGAGCCATGCCACGCTTCCTCAGATCAGGGGTATGTACGGAGGTGACTTCTCTCGGAAGCAGAATCTTGTGGACTACGGCTTCAGGCTCCCGAGTGCCTTTGATAACCGTCCGTTGAAGTTCGAGGAGTTCGAGAAGAGGATGCCACAGACGCTTTTCCTTAGTGCCACGCCCGGTGACTACGAGCTGGAGAAGTCGGAGTTTGTGGCTGAGCAGGTCATCCGTCCGACGGGTCTGCTGGAGCCGAAGATCGATCTGCGGAAGACCACGAACCAGATCGATGACGTGATCATCGAGGTTCAGAAGCGGATTGACAAGGGTCAGAGATCGCTGATAACCACGCTGACGAAGCGTATGGCAGAGGACTTGGCGGAGTACCTTCTCGAGACGGGGATAAAGGCCATCTCGATGCACTCTGACGTGGACACCCTTGAGCGTGTGGAGATTCTCCAGAAGCTGAGGAGGGGGGAGGCCGATGTGGTCGTGGGCATCAATCTCCTCAGGGAGGGTCTTGATCTTCCCGAGGTCAGCCTCGTCGCCATTCTCGACGCTGACAAGGAGGGCTTCCTCCGCTCTCGGCGGTCACTGGTTCAGATCATGGGGAGGGCTGCACGTAATGTGGAGGGTGAGGTCATCCTGTACGCTGACAAGATCACGGACTCCATACGGGCGGCGGTGACTGAAGTGAACCGCCGGCGGAAGAAGCAGGAAGCGTACAACAAGGAGCACGGGATCACTCCGAAGACGGTTGTCCGGGGCATGAAGTCTGTCTTCGACATCCTCCATGAGGACAAGCTGAGCAAGTACGGTGTGTCAATCGAGGATTCTGATGAGATGAAGACCGAGGATGTTAACCTGCTGCTGGAGGAGCTGACCTTGGCCATGAAGCAGGCAGCAGAGGACTTGGAGTTCGAGCTGGCTGCGCAGCTTAGAGACAAGATAAAGGAACTTCGTCAGATGCTGATAGACTGAACT